>JACCTI010000383.1 GCA_013812515.1 Chthoniobacterales bacterium | reverse complement strand
TTGTTCAACGCGGCGCGCACGGTCGCGGCTACGGCTTCCGGTTGGAGCGGGCTGCGGACCGTTACGCTGAGGAAAGGCGCAGTGCGCTGCGGCCATGGACGGTAAAACTCGACATCGTTTACACGGTCGAGCCGGCGCGAACGGACATCACCGACGACGCCGACCACCTCCGTGACTAACCCGACGCCGTTGTCGGTGCCGAAATACATTTGCTTCCCAATTGGGTCTTCGCCGGGGAATAGCTTTTGTGCGGCCGATTTGCTGATGATGACGACGGGCGACGAATCGAGCCGATCGCGATCCGTGAAGTCGCGGCCCGCTATGAGCGGAATGCCGAACGCCTTCATGTGGCCGGTCGAGATGCTGTGATTCTGGCCAAGCGGGCGTTGCGCGACGGGCGGCGGATTTCCGTCCACGCGCGCATACGGCGAGCTGCTGCTATTCCCGCCGAGCGGCACGCCATCGCTCAGCGAGATAGCTTCCAGTGCCGGTGTGTTTTGTAGTTCCTGTTGAAGTCGTTCCGCAAAACGCGCGCGCGCGGCGTTATCCGGATAAGCCGCTTCCGGCAACCCTACTCCGCCAACCCACATGTGATCGGAGCGGAAGCCGGCTTCCTGGCTGCTCAAGCGCACGAAGCTCGTGATGAGCAACGCTGCGCCCGCGAGCAGGACAACGGAGAGGCCTACCTGCACTGCGACCAGCCCGCGGCGGAAGCGCTGCTGACCAACGCTGCCGCTGACCGCCCGTCCGCCATCCTTCAAGCCATCGACCAAGTCAGCGCGCGAACTTTGCCACGCCGGATAAACTCCCATCGCGAAACCGGTCAGGAGTGAAAGACCGAGCGTGAACAGCAACACCGGCGTGTTCAGCGAAATGCCGTTTTGGAATGGCAGATTGTCGCCGGCGATCTTCGGAATCACCGAGACAATCCAGAGTGCCATGAGCAGACCGACCGCGCCGGCGATCACACTAACGAGTGTGCTTTCGAGCACGAAGAGACGCACGACGCCCTTGCGCGACGCACCCAGTGCCATGCGCAATGCGATCTCACGGCGTCGCCCGGAGAAGCGGACGAGGAGCAGGTTGGCAACGTTGCTGCACGCGATGAGCAGGACCGCGCCGACGGCCGCAAGCAAGGTCATGAACGCGGGGCGAAGATCGCCGGTCGCATCCTGCGCGGCGCTGAGCACGGTCGGTGACCAGGAGTTGTCAGCGTTTTCAGGAAACTTCTCTTTGTAGCCCTGCTGCCAAGACGGGAGCGCCGCGCGGACCTGCTCGATCGTCAGCCCGGGTTTCATCCGCCCGATCACGCGCATGAAGCTGACACCGCGCATGAGCCGCTCGCGCGGGAGACCGCTGAGCTGGAACGGCTTCACGGTGAACACTTCCGTGTTCGGTCCCCACCAGACGATCGGCACATTCGGCAGCACGCCGACGATCGTCGTCGCGACACCGTTCAAGTTGATGCTGCGCCCGATCACGTTCGGATCGGAGCCGAGGCGATTGCGCCAGAAGTTCTGCGTCACGAGCGCGGCGTCCGCGTTCATTTCCTCCTCGGGCAGGAACAAGCGGCCGCGGATTGGTTTGACGCCGAGCAGTTCGAAATAGTTGGCGGTCACATTTGCGCCGCCGAGCTGCACGGGATCACCCATGCCGGTCATGATGTAACCATTGCCGGCATCAGCCGCGAGTTGCGTGAACACCGTTTGCCCATCGCGAAAATGCCAGAAGCGCGGCACGGACATCGGCAACTCCTCGAGGTTGCGCTCTTTTGCTTCAGCTTCCAGCACGACGATGCGATTTGGTTCCTGGAACGGCAGACCGCGCAGGAAGAGCTCGTTGAGTAAGCTGAAGATCGCCGTGTTCATCCCGATCCCGAGCGCAAGCGTCAGGACAGTGAGCACGGTGAAGCCGGGCGACTTCAGGAGTTGGCGGACCGCGAAGCGGAGATCGTTCATAAAATAAGGCGCGAGCGCGAACTTGCCCTTCCGGGGAGCGCAGGCTGCCGGCCTGCGGTTTCCGGCAGCCTGCCGGAAACGCTCTGGGTTGCGTGACACAGAAGAACCGGAACGTCTCCATTCGCGGCGGGCCACAAGACCGCCCGGCAGGCTGCCGGGCGGAACAGGCTGGCAGCCTGCGCTCCCCAGATCCGGAAATCGCGCGCAGCTTTCATTCGGCGCGGAGGGCAATCATCGGATCAACGCGTGAGGCGCGGCGGGCCGGAATCCAACACGCGACCAGCGCGGTGGCGAGTAAGAGAAGGGCGACGACCGTGAAGGTGAGCGGATCGGTCGGCGTGATGCCGTAGAGGAGCGAGCGCAGGAATTGCGTGATGAGGTAAGAGGCGCCGAGTCCGATGGCGACGCCCGCGAGGGCGAGCTTTCCGCCTTCGCCCAAGATTAGTCGCAACACGTCTTGTCGCGCGGCGCCAAGTGCCATGCGAATGCCAATTTCGCGCGTGCGCTGAGCGACCGCGTGGCCGATCACACCGTAGATGCCGGAGAGCGCGAGCAGTAACGCGACCGAAGCAAACAGCCCGAGCACATACAGCGCGAAACGGCGGACACTCAGCGAGTCGTCCACTGCCGCGCGCATGGTCGTGATGTTGTAGAGCGGGAGCTGCGCATCGAGCCGCCAGACTTCCGCGCGCACCGCCGGCACGAGGCTGGTCGGCTCGATCTCAGTGCGCACGAGCAGATTGACCCGGCGCAAGAAATTCGCCGCCTGCGCGAGCGGGAAATTCATTTCGGGCGCGGTCGGTTGCTCGAGATTCACCTGACGGGAATCAGCGACAACGCCGACGACCGTGACCGGAAACTCCCGGCCCGCGATGTAGACCGTGATGTGCTTGCCGATCGGATCGTCATCAGCCCACGTGCGACGCGCCATCGCTTCGTTGATGATGATGACGCCAGGTTGTCCGGCGCGATCCTGCTCCGTGAAGGCGCGACCGCGCCGCAACGCGATGCCCATGACCTCATAGTAATTGGCGCTGACGATGCGGTTGTCGGCGCTCAAGCGCTGCTCGGGTGCGGTGCGACCTTCCACCGCAAACGGCCAGCGATCCGTGTATGAAAATGGCGGGTGCGAAACGGCCGCCACCGAACGCACGCCGGGCAAGCCGCGGACGTTCGTGAGGAGTTGCTCGGCGAAACTTACGGTCGCCCCCGGCTTGTCATATCGGCTCGGCGGAAGATTCAAGCGCATCGTCAAGACGCGTTCGGTAGTGAACCCGGGCTCGGTCCGCGCCAGTTGCGCGAAGCTGCGCAGCAACAAACCCGCACCCGCGAGCAGCACGACCGCGAGAGCCACCTCCGTCACGATCAAGGCCGCGCGCAGGCGCTGTCGACCGCTGCCGCCGGAGCGATCACCGACGCGCAGCGCAAGAGTTGCGTCAGTGCGCGACGCCTGCCATGCGGGCCATAGCCCGAAAAGGAAAGTTGTCGCCAACGTTACCCCGAGAGCGAAAAGCAGCACTGGCGACGAGACATGAATGGAAGTCTCCGCCGGAATACCACCATCGAGCAGGCCTGCTTCGGGAAGGAGTTTCACCAATGCGTCGACGCCCCACGCCGCGATGAGGACACCGACTGCTCCGCCGATCGCCGCGAGCGCGGCGCTCTCCACCAGAAATTGCCGCAACAACTGCGCCCGGCTGGCGCCGATCGCGGCGCGAATCGCAATCTCACGCTGTCGGCTGCTCGCGCGCACCAGCAGCAGGCCGGCCACGTTCGCGCACGCGACCACGAGCACAATTCCGACGCCGACCGTTAGCACGACAACCGCCGTGCGAACATTTCCGAGGAGGGCGTCACGCAGAGGCAACGCGGAGACGCTCCATCCTGCGTAGTCAGCCACGCTCTGCTGCGCTCCCGCGATTCGCGCTGCGATCGTACGCAGTTCGGCGTTCACCATTGGAAGTGAGGCGCCGGCCGCGAGTCGGCCGATCACGCTGTACCATCTTTGCGGCGCCTCGCGGATTTCGAATGGGAACGGAAACCAGAATGATGTGCCGGCGTACTGAAAGCGCGCCGGCATCACGCCGACGACGGTGAATGGCTCGGCATCGAGCTCAATCATGCGGCCGAGTATTTGCGGGTCGGCGCCGAAGCGCGTCTGCCAGAGGCTGTGACCCAGCACAACCACGCGTGGTCCACCCGTGCCCTGTTCGTTCGCGAAAAGTGCACGACCTAACTCGGGCGCGACGCCGAGCAGCGTGAAGAAGTCGCCAGTCACCTTGGCGCCCGCGACACGTTCCGGTTGCTGATTTGCGACCGTCACGTTGCGCGACACGGTTTCGATAGCAGC
>JACCTI010000368.1 GCA_013812515.1 Chthoniobacterales bacterium | reverse complement strand
CCGACGGTCTCGCCGAGCTTCTGGCCGCCATCGGCTACCATGGCTTCCGCCGTGTCGGTTGCACCGGCGACGCTCGCCGTCTCCATCTCCCCGTCGTTAGGTTTTGCCCGACCGTTCAGATGGAGCGGGAAGCGTTTGCCTAACGAGTCTTGCTGCTTGCCGTAGCCGCCCTCTTTCACCGGGCTCGCGAAGAGCGACCGAAATGTGTGGCCCAGCTCCGGAAGATTGATCCGATCCTGCGGTCGCTTCGGTCCTGCAACGCTCGGCTGCACGTTCGCGAGATCGAGATCCAGATCGACACTGTAGTCGATCTGACTACGCCGCGGCATGCCGAACATCGCCTGCGCCCGGAAGTAACTCTCGAACGCGGCGCATTGTTCTTCGGTGCGGCCGGTCGCGCGAAGGTAAAGGACCGATTCTTCGTCAACTGGAAAGAACCCCATCGTTGCTCCGTATTCGGGAGCCATGTTGCCGATCGTCGCGCGATCAGCGACCGGCAATGAGGCCGCGCCTTCGCCGTAGAATTCGACGAATTTCCCGACGACTTTCTGCGCGCGAAGCATCTGCGTGATGTGCAGCGCGAGATCGGTGGCAGTCACGCCTTCGCGCAACGCGCCGCTCATGTGCACGCCTACGACCTCCGGCGTGAGGAAATAGACCGGCTGGCCCAGCATGCCGGCTTCCGCTTCGATTCCGCCTACGCCCCATCCGACAACGCCGAGGCCGTTAATCATGGTCGTGTGCGAGTCGGTCCCAACAAGCGTGTCGGGGTAAAAGATGGTTGATGGTTGAGAGTTGAGGGTTGAGGGGGCGGAGAGGACGCCTTTCGCGAGGAATTCGAGATTGACCTGATGCACGATGCCAATGCCGGGGGGAACGAGGCCAAAGGTCTTGAAGGCTTGCTGGCCCCACTTGAGAAATTCATAGCGCTCGCGGTTGCGCTTGAATTCCATCTCCATGTTCAGCTGCAGGGCCTGCGCAGAACCGGCGAAGTCGACCTGCACGGAATGATCGACGACGAGATCGACCGGCACGAGCGGCTCGATGATTTTCGGGTCCCCGCCGAGGCGCTTGACCGCGCTGCGCATCGCAGCGAGATCGACGACGAGCGGCACGCCGGTGAAGTCCTGCAGGACAATGCGCGCAACGACGAAAGGGATCTCCTCGTTGGCCGGCTTCTGCGCATTCCAATTTGCCAGCGTCTCGATATCCTTGCGGCGAACCTTTTTTCCGTCGCAATTTCGAAGGACCGATTCGAGCACGATGCGGATGCTGATCGGCAGACGTGAGATGTGGCCAATATGTTGCTGCTCAAGCGCGGGGAGCGAGTGGAAATAGGCTTCGCGGCCGTTGCCTGAATCAAATTTGTGCAGGGTGTTAAACTCGTTGTTCATGTTATGGCGTTGGTTCCGTCCTCGAGAGGCATGCGATGTGAAGCATCGGTAATGCATCGAATAAGCCGTTGTCCTCCTGCACAATGACATACCCCTTCTGTTGAAAGATGATATGATCGCGGCTCCGGACGAGCACGCGCCTACCACTGCTCATCTCGATGAAAAAGGGAATGAACGCTATGCCCTCGAGTAGCTTTCTCAGTTCCTCGTACATCGCGACTACTTCAGCTCCGTCAGCCGCGCCTTGATTTTCTCAAAATTTGGCAGCGCGCGGGCGTCGTCGTTGCTCTCGGAGTACTGGATCAGACCAGCGCGGTCGATCACGAAGACGGCGCGCTTCGGCACTCCGCCCATGGGCAGGCCGAGCTGCGGAAGGAACGAATCGTAGGCAACGTCGTAACGGCGTGCCACATGGTGCTCATAGTCGCTCAGCAACGGCACCGTGATTTTTTCCTTCTGTGCCCAGGCTTCCTGCGCAAAAGGGTTATCGCCGCTGATCCCGTAGACCATCGCGTCCAGGCTGCTATAGGCCCTGATGTCCATGCTCACGCCACACATTTCTGTCGTGCAGGTCCCGGTGAAAGCCATCGGGAAAAAAAGCAGGAGGGTGTGCCGCTTGCCGAAGTTTTCACTCAAGGTGATCTCTTCGGGGCCGTCGGCTGTCTTGGTAGGAAGAGTAAAGTCCGGTGCTTTTGTTCCAACGGGAAGTGCCATAGAAAAGGAGAGCGCCGCGCGGCGCACGTCACTATAGAAACGGGCTGAACATGGTCAAAAGATTTGCCGCTGTAGCCGGGGGCCTTGGATCCCGCCGTTATCAACCGCGCAAGAACAGGGAACCGGTGTGGACACCTCCGGCTACAACAAAGCCTTTCGGCTACAACAACGCCCGCGACTGCAATTGCTGCCGATGAGCCCTGATCTGCTCTGGTGGTTCGCGGCGATAGTCGTAATGGCGATCGGCTTGATTGGCACGGTCCTGCCGGTTTTGCCGGGCACAACCATCATCCTCGCGACCGCGGTTGTGCATCGCCTGGTCGTCTCGCCCGAGGAGGGGATGAGCTGGTGGGGAATCGCGGGACTCGCCGCGTTGACATTGCTTTCGTACGGGCTCGAGTTCGCGAGCAGCTATTTCGGTGCGAAATATTTTGGCGCGACGCGCTGGGGCGTAGCAGGCGCAGTGATCGGAGGGGTCCTGGGGATCTTCACCGGATTTGTCACGCTGCTCGTGTTGCCAATTGCCGGCGCGATCCTCGGCGAACTGATCGCCGGCAAGCGCTTGATCAACGCGGGGAAAGCGGGCTGGGGAACATTGCTGGGCAGTCTTGCAGGAATGATAGGAAAGCTCGCGATCGGCCTGGCTATGGTGATCTGGTGGCTCATGGCCGTGCCATCGCCGATGTGAGGACGGTGATCGTGAACGGTGATCGGCGTCATTGAGAAGCCCACGCACGTCGTGGACGATCAAAATTCACGGATCACAATTCACGAATCAGGATCACGGGTCACGGGTTACGGATCCCGAAGCTCCTCTATTCTGTTCCTCCGTCGACATCGTGCCGGGCCGCCTCTTCCTGCTTTCCTGCTTTCATGATTCTGCTATCGTTAGACCCGATGGCAGATGATCGCTGGCGGGAAGAAGTTGCCGCCAGAGGAAAGTCCGAACACCACACGGCAGCATGCCGCGTAAAACACGCGGACATCGTTCTCCCAAGAGGGCGGTGATGGAAAGTGTCGCAGAAAATACACCGCCCTTCGGCAGCGATGCCGGCGGGTAAGGTTGAAATGGCGAGGTAAGAGCTCACCGCTCGCGGAGTGATCCGCGAGGCACGAAAAACCCCATGCGGTGCAAGACAAAACAGAGGGAGGGCAGCCGGTCCGTGTTCCCTCGGGTATCGTCGCATCACGCGCGCTGGGATGGCTGGTCTCCGACCGCGGTCTCGGCGCAGCGGGCGTCCTGCGCAAGCGGGATGAGATAAATGATCATCGGGTCGCTTCGGCGGCTGACAGAATTCGGCTTATCGCCATCGAGATGGAGGGCGCCTTCGGAGACGGAGGCGCCCATCTGCTTTTCTACGGAGCTGGAGAATGCTGCGCGCGCGGTGGTTTACTCGAACGTGCCGGGTTGATATTGTCACATCATGAAAGCCACGCTGCGGGAGCCCGAGATCATTACGAAAAACGGCAAGCCCGTCTCTGTGATTCTGCCGATCAAGCGTTATCAGGAAATCATGGAGCGGCTTGAGGATGCGGAAGACGTCGCCTGGTTGAAAAAGGCGCGCCGCAAGAAGCTGCACTACCGACCGCTCGAGGAGGTCCTCGCCGAGCTGCCGAAGAAGTGACTTATGTACGAGGTCATCGTCGAGCGCGCGGCCGAAAAGGACCTCAGACGACTCGCTCCTGACGTTCGGCCTCGCGTCGCCACGGCCCTCAGGACTCTCGCAAAGAACCCGCGGCCTGCCGGCAGCCGCAAACTCGCCGGAACAAAGCACGACTGGCGTATTCGCGTCGGCGACTACCGCATCATCTACGAGATTGCCGACGAGATTCGCGTGTTGCGAATCAACCGCATTCGTCACCGCCGCGAAGCGTATCGGTAATGCGATGCGATCAGCATTCGCAGCGCGGCGCCTCTTAGACAATCACACCGTGGGCGCCGTGCCATCGTGAATATCGGCGGAGGGGCGTTCCCGGAAACGAGGGTGCCCTTCCTGTTTTCAATCGAAGAGGCGGAGCATTTTAACGAGCGAGCAGCAGGTGGAAGCGCCGCATGATTTCTCCGGAGGTTGCTTCATCCAGCGAGCCTCGCCGATGTAGCCCGGTGCGTCGGATCGGCCGCGCCAGTTCCGGGCAGGCGATCAGCGCTTCTCCTGCCCATTCGACCGCCACGCGCAGCGCGGTCACTGCCATGCCGGCACGCAGCGGGCAGACGAGTACGGTTGGCAACGCGGCGAGCACCTCATCCTGGAGCGCGATGAGGTTCGGCAGAGCGTTCCCTGCGACCGAAGAGTAAACCGCCAGCCTCACGTGTCGTGGATCGGGAACTCCTCGTTCACCACGAGCGTCTCGGCGGCGACTGCAGGGGTGTATTGTTCCCGCAGAACCTCGGCCAACTCGTCGCGGGCGCGGCGTTCTTCCTCTCGATCCACGAGCCGCTGGATCCAGGCAGAGCGGGAGTGTTCCCCTCGAAGCTCATCGACCTTGCGGTATGTCTCGGCGCTCAACGTGACAGTGGCGCGCCCTGCAGGAGACGGAGGCGACTTCCGCGGCGACTTCGAGGCGACTTTCATCGCACTTCTGTCGCCGATGCGGAGATCGAGGTCAACTTTCAGACGGAGCTGCCAGTAAGGCGCGGACGCGGCTGAGCTGCACCGGGTTTGTGGCGGTGCCGGTTTCCTCCAGGGCGGTGCCGACGATGAAGCCGTCGGCGCTGTCGCGGAATTGCGGGATCGTTTCTGCGGTGATCTCCTGTATTCCTACGGAGCAGGCGAAGGAGTGGCCAGGAGCGGCGTTTCGCCCGGCGGGAATGGGGCGAAGAAGACCTGCCCGCAATAGAAAATGTGCATCTGCTGCTCGTCGCGGGCGAGGCGACAGGCGGTGCCCAGATACTGTGCTTCGGGCGCGAGGATGTTGATGCGATGATCGGGTGAGTTCATCCACTGGTCGAGCAAGGTGGACGCCAAGCTCAGGTAGGTGTGCGGCTGAATCGCAGGGCCGCCGGGCTCGCGGCGGTAGATTGTCTGGTCCCCTTCGGCTTCGACGAGGATCTGTTCGCCCGGTTTGTATTCAAGCAGGAAAGCTGTGGAGAGATTCTCGGCGATGAACTGCGGCTCGAGGCCGGTAAGCTTGATTCTGTCCTGCGGCGTCGCCTTCTCCGGCTGCTCCGGGTTTTCATGCGCGACCACCTTCCGCTCCCGAAGGATCTCGACCTGCATGGTGGCCGCTGCACGCACGCGCGGGTCGTGCTTCAGCGGCGGGAGGTGGTGCTGTTCACGGCGGGTGTTCGTCTCGTGGAAAACTGCGGCGGCGAGGAGGTCGTCGTCGATCGCGGCGGGGTCGATTCTCTGCTGCGCCGGCTCGAGCTCACGGAAAGCGGCGGGTGTGTGGTCGGTGAGGAGCGGGGCTTCTTCGGCGAGCGCGGTGGCCGCGAGAAAGAGCAAGGCTGCAGCTGCTGTGGGTGCGATGCGCATGCTGGGAGGTTAGCTGAGTACCGCCAGTAGCGCACGGACGAGGGTGAGCTCCACCGGGTTTGTGGCGGTGCCGTTCTGCTTTAGCGCGGTGCCCACGATGAAGCCGTCGGCGCTGTCGCGGAATTGCGCGATGGTCTCGGGCGTGATGCCGCTGCCGATGAAGACGGGGGTCTCAGGGGCGGCGCGCTTTACGCGCTCTGCTTTTGCGGGATCGGTGGCTTTCCCGGTGCCGGCGCCGCTCACCACCACGGCGTCGGCGCGGCCGCGCTCCACCACGTCGGCGACTTCGTCTTCCAACGGGCGCTCGGCGAGCGGGGCGGAGTGTTTCACGTCCACGTCAGCGAAGATCTTCACGTTGGTGGCGCCGAGCAGCACCTGGTCGCGGCGGAGGTCGTGCGCGATGCCCTGGATGAGGCCTTGGTCTGCGACACGTGCGCCGCAGAGGACATTGACGCGGATGAAATCGGCACCTGCGGCATGGGCGATGGCGAGCGCGGCGCGGCCGTCATTCCGCAGCACGTTGATGCCGAGCGGGAGATCGGTCGCGGCGCGGACAGCGCAGGCGAGGGCGGTCATCTGCGCCACGACGTGCACGGGCACTGCACCGGGAAAGAACGGCACGTCGCCGAAGTTCTCCATCATGAGCCCGTGAACGCCACCTGCTGCGAGTGTTTCAGCATCGCGGAGAATGGCGTCACGGATTTGTTGCAGACCGAGCTTCGCCAGTGGCGCGCCGGCCAATGCGGGCAGGTGCAGCATGCCGATGACGATCTGGCGATCGGGCGGCCAACTCGGGTGCAGCGACTTCATTGCTCCGCCGCGGCGCGTTCGAGTGCCGCGATGTCGAACTTTTGCATCTGCATCATGGCTTGCATGACTCGGCTGACGCGGGCTGCGTCTGAGCTCTGGATCAATTCCCAGAACACCACCGGTACGATTTGCCAGGCGAGGCCGTATTTGTCCTTCAGCCAGCCGCACTGGATCGGCTGACCACCGTCGGCGGTAAGCGCACCCCAGTAGTGGTCGATCTCCTGCTGTGTCTCGCAGTTGACGACGAAGGAGACGGCTTCGTTGAACTTGAAGTTCGGGCCGCCATTTAGCCCGACGAATTGCTGTCCCTCCAGCTCGAACGCGATGGTCATGACTGATCCTGCGGCGCCCGGACCTTCGGGGCCGTAGCGCGTGGTCGCAGTAACTTGTCCACTCTCGAAGACGGAGAGGTAGAACTGCACCGCGTCCTCAGCCTGAGTGTCGAACCAGAGGAACGGCACGATTTTCTGTTTCGCGATCGCCATGACGCGCAGCATGGCAGCCGAACGATCGTGGAGCAAGACGCCCCGAGCGCCTGAGAGCTGCGACTGCATCAGCTTTACTCTAGACTGCGGGCATTATGCAAAAGGCAGCATCGCGGAAGAAGCACGCGACTGACGTGGTGCGCCCAATCGACGAAGAGGTGCGTGCCGCCGTGGCGTGGCTCGAGCGCCGCGGCAGCAAACGCAACCGGGAGGGAATGGCGCGATACGCCATTCGCTCCAAGTGCATCCTCGGGGTGTCGGTGGCTGATCTCCGCGGGTACGCGAAGGAACTCGGTCGCAATCACCGGCTCGCGCTCGCTCTGTGGAAGACGGGGATTTATGAGGCGCGGATGCTCGCTGCTTTCGTCGCCGAGCCGGAGCGTGTGACGCCGGCGTTGATGGATCGGTGGGCACGCGATTTCGACAATTGGGCAATCTGCGACACCGTGTGCTTTCACCTTTTCGACCGCACGCCACACGCGTTCGCCAAGGTCACGGAGTGGATCGACGCGCACGGAGAGTTTGTCCGGCGCGCGGCGTTTGCTCTCCTGGCCAGCGTCGCGGGCCATGACAAGACCACCGGTGACCAGCCGTTTCTCCGCGGACTACGGCTGGTCAAACGTGCCGCCAGCGACGACCGCAACTTTGTGAAGAAAGCGGTGAGCTGGGCGCTGCGGCGAATCGGCCAGCGCAACCGGGCACTGCACGCGGCGGCGATGGAGGTTGCGCGGAGTTTGGCTGGTTCGACGGAGAGGACGCCGCGCTGGATTGGCCAGGACGCGCTCAGAGATCTCACGAGCGCGACGACCATGCGGCTGAAATCGTGAGCGAAGTTCGCGAATGCGGGACGCATTCGCCAGCACGCCAGAGGCGCGCGCTACCCGAGACAATCATCGAGACACGCGAGGAGGTGCGACACGGTTTCTTCGGTTTCGTCGCCCATGTTCGAGAGGCGGAAGGTCTCGCCTTTTATTTTGCCGTAGCCGCCGTCGATGACGACGTGGTGCCTGGCGCGCAAGCGCTTCACAAGGTCGGCGACGTCGATGGCGCGGTTGTTTCGGACGCAGGTGAGGGTGACGCTGCGGTAGCCTTCCCCGGCGAAGAATTCGAAGCCGCGGCGGCGGACCCACTCGTGCACCAACGCGTTGGTGCGGCGGTGGCGTTCGTGGCGATTGGCGAGGCCTTCGGTGAAGATGTCGTCGAGCTTTGATTGCAACGCGTGGATGTGCGCGATGCTCGGCGTGGTGGGGGTCATGTTGTTTTCCTGGTTCTTCTTGAACTCGAGGAAATCGAAGTAGTAGCCGCGGTCTTTCTGCTCTTTCGCGCGAGCGAAGGCGCGCTCGGAGACGCTGAAGAGGGAAAATCCCGGCGGGAGCGCGAGGGCTTTCTGGCTGCCGGTGAGGAGGGCGTCGATACCTAACGAGTCCATGGCGATCGGCATAGCGGAGAAGGAGGAGACGGTGTCCACGATCAGCTGCACGTCGGGGTATTTCGCCATGGTGCAGCAGATCTCGGGGAGCGGATTCATGACGCCGGTGGAGGTCTCGTTGTGGATGAGGGTGACGCTGCGGTAGCCTTCCCCGGCGAAGAATTCGAAGCCGCGGCG
>JACCTI010000342.1 GCA_013812515.1 Chthoniobacterales bacterium | reverse complement strand
GCGCTTCGCGGTACTCCGCCTCGTTTAGCAGCTGGGTCTTAGTCAGCGGGGTGTTACCCGGATCAATGACAATGTAATCCTCGTAATAGATGACGCGCTCGAGCTGACGCGCGCTCATGTCGAGCATAAGACCAAGCCGCGACGGCATGCACTTATAGAACCAGATGTGCGAGACCGGCACCGCCAGTTCAATGTGGCCCATCCGCTCCCGGCGCACGCGCGCCAGCGTCACCTCCACGCCGCAACGATCGCAGATCACGCCTTTGTGCTTGATCCGCTTATATTTTCCGCAAGAGCACTCCCAGTCCCGAGTCGGACCGAAAATCCGCTCGCAAAAGAGGCCGCCCTTTTCGGGCTTGAAGGTCCGATAATTGATCGTCTCGGGATTCTTAACCTCACCTTTGCTCCACGACCGCATCGTGTCCGAAGACGCGACACCAATCGATACTTGATCGAAACCGACGGGGCGTTCTTCGCCCACGAGTTCACGCCAGGAATGTTCGTTCATTGATTTACGTTCTAAAAGCTAAGCTACGTTTTCGAGGAAAGGAGCTGGCGCCTGCCCACCGACCTTTACGTCCAGGCCTAACGACTGCATTTCCTTGATTAAGACGTTGAAGGACTCAGGCGTACCCGCTTCGAGCGAGTTGTCGCCTTTGACAATTGATTCGTAGATGCGCGTGCGTCCTTGCACGTCATCGGATTTGACCGTGAGGAGCTCCTGGAGCGTGTAAGCCGCGCCGTAAGCTTCGAGGGCCCAGACTTCCATCTCGCCGAAACGTTGGCCGCCGTACTGCGCTTTACCGCCGAGCGGCTGCTGCGTCACGAGCGAGTAAGGACCAACCGCGCGGGCGTGAATTTTGTCCGCGACCAAGTGGCCAAGCTTCAGCATGTAGATGTAACCAACCACCACTTCCTGATCGAAAGTGTCGCCGGTGCGTCCATCGTAGAGCCGCGCCTTTCCGGTCTCCTGCACCCAGGAGAAGCCTTCCTTCTTCTTCGCGTCCTTCAGGTACTCACGGATTTTTGTTTCGGAGATACCATCAAACACAGGAGTCGCGACTTTGAAGCCAAGCGCTTTCGCCGCGACACCCAGGTGCGTCTCCAGCACCTGCCCGACGTTCATACGGCTAGGCACACCCAGCGGGTTCAGCACGATCTCAACTGGCGTTCCGTCCGCGAGGAACGGCATGTCTTCCTCGGGCACAATCCGCGCAACCACACCCTTGTTCCCATGGCGGCCCGCCATCTTGTCACCGACCGAAAGCTTGCGCTTCGAAGCGATGTAAACCTTGACCTGCTTGATGATACCGGGATCGACATCGTCGCCGCTTTCCACGCGATCCATCGAGCGTTCACGCTCCAGCTCCAACTCAGCGAACTTGTGCTCGTAGGAAGCGATGATCTCGCGGATTTTGTTGCGGATTGGAGATGGATCGATCTCGATGTGATCGTAAACCATCGCCAGCTTCCGGAGCAGGGTTTTGGTGATCTTACGATTCGCCGGGATGATGATCTCGCCCGTCTCGGCATTGACCACGTCGAGCGGAATTTTTTCGCCTAACAAGATGTTGGAGAGCGCGTCCGTCAGCTGTTCGGTGAGCTCTTCCTTCTTCTTGCGATGATCTTCGGTGATCGTCTTGAGCTGCCGTTTCGTTTCAGTTGGGGTCAGCTTCTCGCGCGCAATTTCCCGGCGAGATGAAACTTTCACGTCCATCACGATCCCGTAGGTGCCGGAAGGCACAGTCAGGGACGTGTCCTTCACGTCCGCAGCCTTCTCACCGAAGATAGCACGGAGGAGGCGCTCTTCCGGCGCGAGCTCCGTCTCGCTCTTCGGAGTGATTTTGCCGACGAGAATGTCACCCGGTTTCACCTCGGCGCCTACCCGGATCACACCGTCGGAGCCGAGATTGCGGAGCGCTTCTTCGCTCACGTTCGGGATGTCGCGCGTGATTTCTTCGGGCCCGAGCTTCGTGTCGCGCGCGCCGATCTCAAACTCGTCGATGTGAATCGAGGTGTAGATGTCCTCTTTCACGACCTTCTCCGAGATCATGATGGCGTCTTCGAAATTGTAGCCGTTCCACGGCATGAACGCGACGAGCACGTTACGGCCGAGGGCAAGCTCTCCCTGCTCGGTATTCGGGCCGTCGGCGATGACCTGGCCTTTCTTCACCGCCTGACCTTTTTTGACGATCGGCTTTTGGTTCACGCAAGTGCCGGCGTTCGAACGCATGAACTTCCGCAGCTCATAAACGTGGGTGCCGGCCTCGTGATCGGTCTTGAGCTTCTTCCGGCTCTCCGGCATGTAGCCGTCTTTCGTGACGACAATTTGATCCGCGGTGACGGACGCGACCTTGCCGGAGTCAGTCGAGATCACGACTGCATGGGAATCACGCGCGACCTTGCCTTCGAGCCCGGTTCCAACCAGCGGTGACTCCGAGACGATCAGCGGAACGCCCTGACGTTGCATGTTCGACCCCATGAGCGCGCGGTTCGCGTCGTCATGTTCCAGGAACGGGATCAACCCGGCCGCGACGGAGACAAGCTGCTTCGGCGAAACGTCCATGTAATGAACCTTCGGCGGCTCCACCTCCAAAAAATCGCCGCGGTAGCGAACGGAAACCTTCTCCTGTGTGAGATGGCCTTTTGCATCCATCGTCGCGTTCGCCTGCGCGACGAGGAAGTTCTCCTCGCGATCGCCGGTCAGGTAGTCCACCTCATCTGTGACACGGCCATTTGTCACCTTGCGGTAAGGCGTTTCGATGAATCCGAATTCGTTGATCCGAGCGAAAGTCGACATCGAACTGATGAGGCCGATGTTCGGTCCTTCCGGCGTCTCGATCGGGCAAATGCGCCCGTAATGCGAAGGATGAACGTCGCGCACCTCGAAGCCAGCGCGGTCGCGGCTTAAGCCACCCGGCCCGAGCGCGGAAAGGCGTCGCTTGTGCGTCAACTCTGCGAGCGGATTCGTTTGATCCATGAACTGCGAGAGCTGCGAACGCCCGAAGAAATCGCGAATGACTGCGCTGAGCGCCTTCGGGTTAATCAACTTCTGCGGCGTCATGCCGTCGATGTTGATGTCGAACAAGGTCATGCGTTCTTTCACCAAACGCTCGGTGCGCGCCAAGCCGACGCGGCACTGGTTCGCGAGTAACTCGCCAACGGTCCGCACACGACGGCTGCCCAAATGATCGATATCGTCGAGGGTTCCTTCGCCACGGCGCAGATTGATTAGATATTTGATCGCGCCAATGAAGTCCTTGTCCGTGACAATGCGTTCGCCGAGGTCAACGTCGATCCCGAGCTTTTGGTTGATCTTGTATCGACCGACGCGGCCGAGATCGTATTTTTTCGGATCGAAGAAGAGCCTTCGCAGGAGCGCTTTCGCGTTTGCGACCGTCGGCGGATCGCCCGGGCGCAGCTTGCGATAAATGTCCTTCAGCGCTTCCTCCTGATCATGCGCCGGGTCCTTCTTGAGCGCTTTGACGACGGTATCGTCGTTGGCGATATCGATCACGTTCACTGCCGAATGACCGAGTGCCATGATCTGGCGCACCGTCGCTGCGGTAAGCGGCTCGAAAGCGCGAGCAACAGTCGCTTCACCATCGAGCACATCGGCGATGAGAACCTTCGTCGCGAGCTCTTCTTCGCCGAGCTTTTCGCTTAGTTTCAAACTCTCGATGTTATAGAAGAGCTTGATCACCTCTTCGTCCGAGCCGTAACCAAGGGCGCGCAGGAATGTCGTCGCGAGAAATTTTCGCCGGCGTTTGCGTCGGTCGAGGTAGATGTAGAGCAGGTCGCTCGTGTCGAACTGCACTTCGATCCACGAACCGCGATCCGGGATGATCCGGAAGCTGTAAAGCACCTTCCCGTTGAGGTGGACGGAGGACTCGAAAGCTATCCCCGGTGAGCGATGCAACTGCGACACGACTACACGCTCTGCGCCGTTGATGACAAAGGTGCCCTGAGGCGTCATGAGCGGAATTTCGCCCATGTAAACCTTCTCCTCTTTTGTCCCCTTCTCCTCCCGGAGCTGAAAAGTGACATGCAACGGAGCGCTGAAGGTCTGACCTTCGCGCTGTGCTTCGAGCGCGCTCAGCTTTGGCTCACCGATTTCATAATGGCTGAAATCGAGCGTTGCTTTCTCATCATAGCTTTCGATCGGGAAAACTTCCTTGAAAACGGCTTGAAGACCGGACATTTTGCGCTTCGAAGCCGGAACCTCTTTCTGGAGGAAGTCGATGTAGGAATTGAGTTGAACCTCGATCAGGTTTGGAGGTTCAACGCCCTCTTTGATGGTTCCGAAGTGGATACGTTCTACGGTGCGTTCTGGCATAACTTGGACCTGAATCTTGGTGCCGCGGCAAACGGCAGCCGGGGAGCTTGGGGTTATCGCATCGACCGGACGCGAAGACGACAAAACTGGCAGCGAAACAGCAGTGTGTCAAATTGACTACTGCGTTTTCGTTGCCAGCTCTGAACTAATCCGTCGTGGGGCGGGTTAAAAATATCTCTGACTACTTCTAACGAGGGGGATGTCTGCCACAGACACGAGCGGCACGCAATCGATTTCTCGCGCGTCGTTCCAGAAACTGTAGCCGCCCCGCTGTGTCGGGGCGTCTTCTAGATTCATTACCAGCGACACAGCGCCGCGACTACAACTGAAAGCCAGATTACTTGATTTCGACTTTGGCGCCGGCTGCTTCGATCTTCTTTTTGATCTCTTCGGCTTCGGCCTTCGTCACGCCTTCTTTCAGGGTCTTGGGAGCACCTTCGACGAGAGCTTTCGCTTCCGCCAATCCAAGCCCCGGCACTGCGCCGCGCACTTCTTTGATCACGCCGATTTTGTTTGCACCCATTTCCTTCAGGATGACATCGAAGGCGGTCTTCTCTTCCACCGGAGCCGCGGCTGCACCGCCGCCGCCCGTTGCGGCTGGCGCCATCGCGACGGGAGCCGCCGCACTGACACCCCACTTCGTCTCAAGCTCTTTCACCAAACCAGCAATCTCCAGGACCGTCAGCCCGCTGAGTTGCTCTACTAATGCGTTTGTATCTGCCATATGTTTGTCTCCTTCATCGCCGCCTCCGAAAGCATCCGGAAGATTAAAGCCGACAGCCGCCGACTCGGACCGTTGTTGTTTGTTTCCCCGTCGCGCACTTCCGCACGACGAAATTGTTAAGGGGCGGAATTTCCGTCCGGCGTGTCTGCCGTCGCCGAGCTGCTCGCTGCCGCGAGTTTTCCTGCGGGAGAAGCGGCCTCAGTTGGAGCTGCTGCTTCGGATCCCCCGTTCTGGTCTGCCTTCGCTTTAAGCAACCGTGCGAAAGCTGAGGCCGGTTCGTTCAAAACTCGCACCAGCATTGTCGCGGGCAGCATGAGCAATCCGAGAAGCTGCGAAAGCAGAACTTCGCGTGACGGCAGTTCCGCAAGGGCCTCCACCTCGGCCGTCGAGAGGACAGATCGGTCGACAACGCCTATTTTCAGGGTCGCGATTTTGAATTCAGCGGCGAAGTTTTTCAGGACTTTGGCTACCGGAGCGACATCCTTCTTGCCGGTTACAACGGCCGTTTGTCCTATCAACTGATCGGATAAGTCCGGCAACCCGCTCTCGATCATTGCGCGGCGAAGGAAGCTGTTCTTCACCACGCGCACCTCCGCTCCGAGAGGAAAGAGGCGATTACGCAGCTCGCCAAACTGGTCCACCTTCATCCGCTGGTAATCCGTCACGAGCAAAAACGGTGAACGGCTCAGCTTCTCGGAAAGATCGGAAACGATATTGGCTTTTTCGGGTCTCATCTAAGAGAGGTTGATCGTTGAGAGTTGATGGTTGAGGGACACCGATCAAACGGCGAGATACGGCGATGGATCGACCGTGATGCCTGGCGACATCGTTGCACTAAGGCTTAGACCTTCAACAAATCGCCCCTTCGCAGTCGCCGGCCGCGCACGGACAACAGCTTCGATCACCGCCGTTCCGTTCTCGATCAACGCGGTCTCTTCGAAAGAAAATTTCCCAACCGGAACCGCGACGTTGCCATTCTTGTCTAGCTTGAACTCCACCCGCCCGGCTTTCACTTCGCGGACCGCTTTTGCCGTGTCGTCCGTAACGGTTCCCGTCTTCGGGTTCGGCATGAGACCGCGAGGACCGAGCACTTTTCCGAGCTTCCGGACTTCCGCCATCGCAGCCGGTGTCGCAACCGCAACATCAAAATCCTGGAAACCTTCCTGGCATTTCTGGATCATCTCTTTATAGCCGACATACTCGGCGCCCGCCTCTTTCGCCGCACGAGCTGCGTCGCCCTCCGCAAACACAAGCACTCGGACTTGTTTGCCGCTGCCGTGCGGGAGCGGACACGTCCCGCGGACCATCTGATCTGATTGCTTCGGGTCAACCCCGAGCCGGAATGACATCGTCACGGTCTGGTCAAATTTTGGCGGCGCCAGCTTCTTGAGCGTGGAGATCGCCTCCGGGAGATTGTAAGCTTTGTTGCGATCCACCTGCTCGGCGGCCGCGCGATAACGTTTGCTTCGGTTCTGTTGCATGATCTGATCAGTTCAAACGAGCGGAATGCTCTCCTGATTGGGACGC
>JACCTI010000305.1 GCA_013812515.1 Chthoniobacterales bacterium | reverse complement strand
CGGGTCATCTGCGGGTACTCGATGCGCGGTGACTGGCAGTTTGGGCAACGGATCGCGGCGCCAATATCCGGATCCGTGGTTTCCCAATCGATCATGAGCTGGTGGGCCTGTTCGAAATCCTGCTCCCCCACCAGCACCTTCGCGTTCGCCATCGGCTTGGCCATCATGGCGGCCTGCATTTGCCCTTCGTTATGCACGTCCGCCTTCACACCTGATTGCTGGAGACGCTCTTTGAGATGCTTGGCTTTGCTTGGTTCGTTGAAGGTTGCGATCGTCACCATAAGTCTGTCTTTCGGTCTCCTGCGGCCTCGGCGAAATCAAACATCAACCCGCGCCGAAGTGCAAGATTCGCGACGCCTTACTGTGGGAGGAGCGGCGGAAACCAGCGGTAGAGCATAAAATAAACGAGCACGCCGGTAACCGAAACATAGAGCCAGAGCGGCATCGTCCAGCGCCCGATCCGCGTGTGTTTCTCCCAGCGGCGGCGAAACACCGGCACGAGCGTGATGAGGACGAGCGGCAGAATCGCGAACGCGAGCAGGATGTGCGAGATCAAGATCGTGAAGTAAATCGGCCGAATGATGCCCTCACCCGAGAAGCGGGTGGACTGCCCGCCGCGCGCATAGTGGTAAGTCAGATAAGAGGCGAGAAAGAGCGTGGAAGTGAGCACGGCGCTGATCATGCACGCGATGTGTTGCCGCCAGTGGCCGCGCCGGATCAGAATCCAACCGGCGGAGATGAAGGCGGTGCTAAGAGCGTTCAGCGATGCATTCAGCGCCGGCAGATCAGAAATGGTCATGCGGCGCTTACATTAGCTGAAGATGCGCTTTGCGCTTTCACATGAACGTCGCGGTGCTCGGATTTGACAGGTGGACGTTATGCCGCTTTGAGCACAGCTTAGGTTCGTTAAGATCGTGGCGCGCGCGCTCGCCGGAAACGGCGACAGAGCGCCGTCGCTACAACGAAGAAGAAGCGGCGCGGCTTGAATTCACCCGGGCATCGTAGGACTAAGATCCGTGCCGCCGATTCTTCTCGATCCGCCAAAGGCGAAGAGAATCTCAAGGTCTCTTTATCGGCGCTGGAATTGGCGGCGGCAATTAGTGGCGAGCGGGCTGCGGCTCATGTCGTTCGCACTCTTCGTGCTGCTGCTCTGGGCCGGGTGGTATTTGGCGAACAAAGGTTTCGGTCGTGAGTGGCGCACGAAAGTGGTCGAGGAACTGCGGAAGCGCGGGATCGAAGCTTCCGTTCGCCGGCTCACGCTCGACCCATTCCGCGGCCTCGTCGCGCAGGACCTTCGCATTTACGATCCGAAACTGCGCGAGACGCCCCTCGTCTCGATCAGCGAAGTGGCGCTCGACCTAAATTACGCAGCGCTCCTGCATCATCAGCCCTTCCTGAACGCGATTGATGTGCGCGATGCGGATGTCATTTTTCCCAGTTCCGATCCGGAACAGAGAGCGCCTCGCGCGCAGCTGAAGCAATTCCGGGCCCACGTCTACTTCCCGCCGGACCAGATCTACATCAGCCAGGCGGAGGGTCTCTTCTGCGGCGTGCGCGTTTCCGCGACGGGCCACCTCATCAAACGCGCGGACTACAAACCGGACCGGATTGTTTCGGATGAGGAATGGCGGCAACGCATGGCCTTGCTGCAACGCTTCGCCGCGGAGCTGGGCCGTTTCAACTTCGCCGGTGGGCCGCCCTCGTTGCAGGTCAAGTTTGCCGGTGACGCCAGCCAGCCGGAAAAGGCAAGAATCCAAGCGAGCCTGAGTGGTGAGCGACTGCAGCGCGGCGCGTTCGAGATCAAGGCATTCAACGCGACGGCCGAATGGGCCCGCGAGACGTTCAATCTCACGCAATGCGAATGGACCGACAACGGTGGACGTTTCTCCGGCCGAGCAACGTGGAGTGCGGAGACAAAAGCCGGCGATTTCCAAATCCACAGCTCCGTTCATGCGAAGCAGTTGCTCGACGCTTTCGGCTTTGGCGAGGTCATGGCAGACGCAGTCTTTACTACCCCGCCCATCGTGGAACTCTCAGGCTCCGGGAACTTCGCGCAAGCCACTCCGCGCCTCAACGTGATCGGACGCCTCCAAGCTGAGAACTTCTCCTTTAAGACGGTCCCGCTGCTGAACGCTTCGGCCGATTTAGTATGGGACGGCGGACGCACGATGTTGCGCGACGTTCGCCTGCGCCATTCCTCGGGCGAGCTGCTCGCGGACTACCTGGATGCCCCCGGAGATTTTCGCCTCAACATCGATAGCTCCCTGAATCCCGCCGTGCTGCGCCCATTCGCCGATCGCGGGTTGCAGGACTTTCTGGGCGAATGGGAATGGCCCCGTCCGCCCGCCGTGCGGCTCAAGATTCATGGCACGTCACGCGATCCGCGGAGCTGGATTGGGGAGGGCACGGTTGCGGTGCAACGGACAAGATTTCGTGGCGTTTGGATGAACAGTGCGAAGGCCGAGATCCACTTGGCGGATGGCGCGGTTACGTTCAAAGATCTGCACGTCGCGCGCGACGAAGGCGTCGGCACCGGCTCATTCACGTACGATCCAGTGCATCACGAAGTGCGGCTCGACAATGTGCGGACGTCGTTGCGCCCGACGGACGCGATCTACTGGATTGAGCCGAAGCTGTTCAAGGTCGTCGCGCCATACAAATTCAACAGCCCGCCCACGCTCGTGGCGAACGGCGTGGTGCAATATCACGGCGGCAAAAACACGCGCCTCCAGATTGCCGTCGATGCGCCGGCTGGCTTGGAATATTTGTTTCTCGGCAAAACGCTGCCCTTCGAGCGCGTGCATGGCGACCTGCTGATCACGGATGATCGCGTCCAGTTGCAACCGGTGGAAGGCACGCTCTACGATGGCACCGTGAAAGGGACCGCGGACATTTCCGTGGCAAAAGAGAACCGGCACTACGGCGCGACTGTAGCGGTTGATGGGATCGATTTCCCCCGCCTGACCGATCTCTATTTCAAATACGAGACCGCCCGCGGAGAGCTCTCCGGCACGTATGACTTCGAAGGCATCGGCAACGATGCGCGGACTATGCACGGCGCCGGCAGGATCAAAGTCGCGAATGGCGATGTGTTTGCCATTCCCGTCTTCGGTCCGTTGTCCGGAGTGCTCTCGGCGATTATTCCCGGCGCTGGTTACAGCGTTGCGAAGCAGGCGACCGCGAGTTTCACGATCAAAGCGGGCGTGATCAAGACGGATGACTTCAAGGTCTCAGGAAGACTTTTCGGAATGCTCGGGCACGGCAACATTTTCTTCCTCGATAACAAGCTCGACTTCGACCTTCGGATTAGCGCAAACGGCCCGGGCGTGGTGCTGACACCGGTCTATTCGCTCTTCGAATACAAGGGCGAAGGATCGCTCTCCAAGCCGAACTGGCACCCGAAGAATTTCTGATGGCTGATTTCTGATGGTGAAGAAAAAGAAAGCGTCAGCTCCGCGCAAGAGCGCTGCAGCAGACAAATCAGCAATCAGAAGTCAGAAATCAGAAATTCTCCTCGGCGCACACATGTCAATCGGCGGCGGGATTCACCGCGCGATCGAGCGCTCCTGCTCGATTTCGTGCACCGCGATGCAGATTTTCGTGAAAAACAACATGCAATGGTTCGCGCGCCCGCTCGAAAAAAGCGAGATCACCG
>JACCTI010000315.1 GCA_013812515.1 Chthoniobacterales bacterium | reverse complement strand
AAGTCCTTCGACCTGATCTCGTCCACCGAAGGCAAATCGAGGCCAAGCAGCTTCAATCCCCTCGCTTGGAGCCAGGGCGGCACATCCGGCGCAATGGTCGGGATCTCCTCTGGGAAAACGTGCGAGTCCTCCCAGACATTTGTCTTCACGAGCAGCCGCGGCGCGGCGCGCAATTCGTCGCCGCACTCGCGGAGATCATCGATCTCTATTCGCGGCATCGCGCCGTCGCGGAACTTCCGCGACAAATCCACCACCAGCGCCGGCCCGAGATAGGTCGCGAGCTGGGCCTCGTCCATCGTCGATCCATCCTGCTCGAAGTGAAACCGCGCGTCCGCATGCGAGCCATTGTGCAGACTCATGCTGATCATTCCAAGGTTGACGCTCGAGCCCTCCGGGATTCTCCCGTTCAGCTTGAATTCAAACCCAACGTCCCCCGGCCACGGCGCCAGCTCATGCGAGAGCGGGCGCGAGATGTCGAAGATTTTCATTAAGTGACCAGCGCGTGCGCCGCTTCGAATTCTTCGAATCCGCGGCTGATCGTGATCTCCTTCAGCGCCTGAACCGCTTCCCAGCAATCCGTAAAGCTGTTGTAAAGCGGTGAGGGCGCGAGCCGGATGACATCCGGTTTGCGGAAATCCGGGATCACCCCGCGCGCTCGCAACGCGAGACACATCGCCTGCGCGTTCTCATGCACGACCGAGAGATGTCCGCCACGTCGTTTTGGATCGCGTGGTGTTCCGATTTGGAAACCGAATTCCTCCAGTTCCGATTCTATCGCGGCCATCAAAAATTCAGTCATCGCGAGCGATTTTGCGCGCATCCGTTCCAGTCCCGCAGCTTCGATCGGAATGAGCGCACCGTCGATTGGCGCCATGCTCAAAACGGCGGGCGTGCCGATCTGGAGGGCGGACGCGCCCAATCCGGGGAAAAATTCATCGGACATCTCGAACATGCTTTCTTTATGCACGCTCCACCACCCGGCCAGGCCCGCATCGACGAAGCCGTTCGCGCCGAAATGACGGCGATTGAGATACAGCCCTGCGACCGCGCCGGGTCCCGCGTTCAGCCATTTGTAATGGCCCCAGCCCGCGAAGTCCGCGCCCCATTCATCGAGAGCGTGGGGAATGAGACCGACCGAATGCGACATGTCGATGCCGATGATGACGCCATTCGCGCGCGCCGCGCGACAGAGCCGCTCCAGATCCAGAAGCTGGCCGGTCGTGTAAACCACTGATGGAAAAAGGGCCATCTGCAGCGTCGGATCCTTCAGTGCCTTCTCGATCTCCGCTTCATCGAGAAACCTTGAATCGCCCGCCGGTGCGATGACAATATTCTCGTCCGGGTCCAGACCACGCAGCCGCAGATGGCTGCGAAGCGCATACCGATCCGTCGGGAAACTATGCGCATCGATAAGCACCTTCCGGCGCTTCGTCTCCGGTTTATACAACGTCGAAAGCAACTGGTGCAGATTGATCGTCATCGAGTTGGCGATCGCCACTTCGTCCGCTTCGGCGCCGACCAATTTCGCGACACGCGCGGAGAGCGATTCCGCCATCGTAAACCACGGCGAATCGCCTTCCAGCCATCCACCGATGCCGCCGGTTTTCCATTTCTGCAGCACCGCGAGGAGCGTGGCCTCCGCGTCCCGGCAGAGCAGCCCGAGCGAATTCCCGTCGAGATAAATTTGCCCCTCCGGGATGTAGAAACGATCGCGGAAATCCGCAAGCGGATCGGAAGCATCGAGCTGCGCGGCGACTTCGCGTGTCGGTGACCGGTTCATCGAAAGGGGGACGCTACGGAATTTGGGCGATTCATCAAACGTGCGACCGTTTCGCTTGTGGCTCGACGGATGTGCCGGTCATGCGCGGACCCTACACGACTGCACATTCGATTCCCGACGGCAGGGCCGTCCTCCATTGTGTTTACGGGCGTGGCTTCGGTTTTCCGCGCGCCACCCGGTGAAGCGCCAGCGCCGGGATGATGCTCGGATCGCCGTTCGCCCAGGCATTGTCAATCGTGACCCGCTTGAAGCGCCACTTCTGTCCATCGCGCACGAGATCGGCATCGTAGCGGTTCATCAAGAG
>JACCTI010000303.1 GCA_013812515.1 Chthoniobacterales bacterium | reverse complement strand
GTGTGGTCACCGGCAATCGCACGCGCGTTAAGGTGGTGAAGAACAAGGTCGCGCCGCCTTTCACGGAAGCGGAGTTCGACATCATGTACAACGAAGGAATTTCGTCCACCGGTGCCCTGCTCGATCTCGCGCTGGAAAAACAAATCGTCGAGAAACGCGGCTCATGGCTCAGCTACAAAGGGACGCAGCTCGCCCAGGGTCGCGACGCAGCCAAGGATGTTCTGAAGAGCGACCAGGCACTATACGCCGAGATCGAAGCGGCCGTGAAGGCCAAGCTGGACGAAGACAAGAAGTAGCCGCGCTTTTGCTCGTTAGGCGGCGAGGTTTCTGGCAGAGAATCTGTCTTCGAAGCTGCGGACGAGTGCGTTGGCAGTGCAGCGGGAGAAAATGTGGACGCATCGCGGCCAGCATTGACATCGCTGAGTGTCCCATTGTTCCAATGCGAAGGCCCTCTCGCTTCGTCTCCCCGGTCGCACTCGCCGCCGGTGCAAGGCGATGGCTTTCCTTGAGTGCGCCTGCCCGAACTCGTAGCTTCGACCCGATGGCCATTCTCTTGATCGAAGACGAACCGAAAACGATCACATTTCTGGCGAAGGGTCTGCGCGAAGCCGGCTTTGAAGTCGAAACGGCAACTGACGGCGAAGCGGGATCAGATCTCGCACGCTCCAGACAGTTCGATCTGCTCATTCTCGACGTGATGCTGCCGAAGCGCGACGGCTGGTCCCTTCTCGAGGAGGTGCGAGACGCAGGGATTCGCACGCCGGTTCTCTTCCTGACGGCCCGCGACAGTGTGCGCGATCGCGTGAAAGGATTGGAACTCGGGGCGGATGATTACCTCGTTAAGCCATTCGCCTTTTCCGAGCTGCTGGCCCGCGCCCGTTGCCTCCTGCGGCGTTCACCAATGGCGCGGCAAGACCAAATGCGCATCGCCGACCTCGAGATCGATACGCAGCGGAACAAAGCGGTGCGTTCTGGCGTCGCGCTTAATCTCACGCCGAAGGAATTCCTGCTTCTGGCGCATCTTGCGCGCTCGGCCGGCGAAGTAGTTTCTCGTAGCAAGATTGTCGAACATGTTTGGGATATTCAATTCGAGCCGGATACAAACGTCGTGGATGTCGTGGTGCGGCGTCTGCGCGCAAAAGTCGACGATCCCTTCGAGATCAAACTGGTGCACACGATCCGCGGTGTCGGTTATGCCCTTAAGACCGGCTGAAGGGGGCTCTATTGCACGGCAGCTGGTCCTTCTCTTCACGTTGGCCACGGCTGTCCTCCTCTGCTCCGGACTCGGGGTCTTGTACTGGTTCGTGGTTAGGCACGCCCACGAAGAGGATAACGAAGTTCTCGCCGACAAGATCTCCGCCGTGCGAGCCGATCTTCGCAACGCCGATGGCCCCGAAATGCTGAAGGAGGAGCTGAAAATTCTCAGCGCCGGACAGCGCATCGCCTATTGGGTTCGTGCAGTCGACGCTGCCGGAACGATCGTCGCGGAGACGTCCGGGATGACGGCGCTGCTGCCGGTGGACAGTTTTCCCGCGGTTGATCTTTCGCAGCAGAACGGTGACACGGCAGAACTCCGGCGTGGCGACAAAACGTTCGCCCTCGCTGTAGCCGCGGAAGAACTGAGCGGACGCAACTACATTATCCAGGTCGCGCAGGACCGTTCCGAGGATGAGCAGTTCACGCGCAAGTTCGGATGGTTACTTGGGGGTGTGTTGGCGTGCGGCATCGCGGCAGCTGCACTGATCGCCACCACCGTTGCGCGGCGCGGCCTGCGCCCGCTCGCTGACATGACGCGCGCGTTTGAGCGGATCGGTCCCGAGCACCTTCACGAACGCGAGCCGCCGACGAGGTGGCCTCGTGAGCTCCAGCCGCTCGCGCGGGCTTTCGTCGGCATGCTGGATCGTCTCGGAAATTCGTTTACACGGCTCTCGCAATTTTCGGCTGATCTCGCGCACGAACTTCGCACGCCCGTCGCTAATCTGCGCGGGGAAGCAGAGGTCGCACTGACGCGCCCTCGATCAACCCACGAATATCGCGCCGTCATCGAATCGAGCGTCGTAGAATGCGAACGGCTGTCGGGAATTATTGACAACCTCCTGTTTCTCGCGCGTGCGGAAGCGGCCGATGGGGCTATCCAACCCGGGACGTTCGAGGGTCGTGCGGCATTGGAGAAGATCACCGCCTACTACCAAACGATTGCGGAAGAGCGAAACGTCACAATCACATGCAGCGGTAAAGGAACCGTCTTCGGAGATCCGGTGTTGTTTGGCCGCGCGGTCAGTAATCTCATCGAGAATGCCCTGCGCTTCACGCCGGACAAAGGACAGATCAAGGTCTCCACGATGCGACTCAACGGTGCAGCCGAGATCATCGTGGAGGACAATGGTTCTGGAATTTCTGCCGAACACCTGCCGCGGATTTTCGATCGATTTTATCGCGCAGACGCGTCGCGCAGCTCGGCGGGAACGGGTCTGGGGCTTTCGCTGGTAAAATCCATCGTGGATCTACACCGTGGCAAAGTCTCCGCGCGTAGCGAACTGGGGCAAGGCACCGTGGTAGCACTCACGTTTCCGGATTCTCCCGACGGGAAAAAGACGCGCTAATCCCGGAGCGGCGCACAACCTTACGGCGCAAGCGTTGCGCGCTCGCGAGCGAGTTGCCTTTCTCGATCCGTCTGACACCGTCACAAAACGGAATCCAGTCCCCGTAGTTCAACGGATAGAACAAGGGTTTCCTAAACCTTAAATCCGAGTTCGATTCTCGGCGGGGACAGGGCGTCGCGGTCACAGCCAGCGTGGAAACGGCAAACGGCTTTGACTCTCACTCACACGCCGTATCTTCAAGCCCATTATGCGCCAACATCCACGCCGGTTCCGCTTTTCCCTGCTCGCGACGCTTTCATTGGGGCTCGCTTCCGTCGCGATAGCCGCGAACGAGAAGATCGAATTCCCGCAAGTCAGTCAGCGTGCCAACGTGGAACAACGCGTCGGCATTACGGACGTGGAGATCGATTACTCGCGGCCTAACAAGAACAAGCGCGAGATTTTTGGTGGCCTGGTGCCGTTCAATAAGCTCTGGCGAACCGGGGCGGATGCCCCGACGAGGATCAGCTTTAGCGGTGCAGTCAAGCTGAATGACAAGGAAATACCCGCGGGCGAGTACGCGCTCTTTACCATCCCGACTACGAACGAGTGGACCATCATCTTCTCGAAAAACGCGAAGGTGCAGAGCGCCGCGGATTACAAGCAGGAGGACGACGCCGCCCGGATTACAGCTAGGCCAGTCGCTCTTCCGAGCGCAGTCGAGACTTTCACGATCGGACTGATGGATGTAAATGGCGCGGCGGCCACGCTCTTTTTTGAATGGGACCAGACACGCGTGCCGGTGCAATTAAGGACGGATGATGTCGAGCAAATCAGCAAGCAGCTCGAGGACGCGGCGGCAGGAACCACTTCGCTGGATCCGCAGGTCGCCTATCAGGCCGCGAGCTTCTATTACGACAACAATAAGGACATGAAGCAGGCGGCGAAGTGGATCGACCAGGCGCTCGAGAATAATCCGAACGCCTATTTCATGTGGGCGCGCAAAGCGCAGATCCTCGCGCGCCTCGGCAAAAAGCAGGAGGCGATTTCCGCCGCGGAAAAATCGACGGAGATCCTCAAGGTCGC
>JACCTI010000288.1 GCA_013812515.1 Chthoniobacterales bacterium | reverse complement strand
TTCGCAACCATGACAGGCGCCGCATCCTTTTTTACAGACCCGGAGCCATGATGCGCCGCGTTTTGATCGGCAGAAGAACGAACCGTCCAACCACATGAAGCCAACTCAGCTACTCAAACCAGGCGTCGTCTTCATCTTCATGGCCGCGATCATTGCTCGTGCCCAGGATCCGAACAAACCCGAGCAGCCGCCCGGCGAAGCCAAGAGCGCGAAGACGCAAGCGCTAGAAATGGGCGCCGGAATGTTGCAGAGCAACGGGCCGCTCAACGCCATTCACGCGCATCTCTGCGGCTTTCACTTTTATGCGGACCGACCGTCGCAGCAGGTGATGGCTATTCATTACTGCGCCGGCATGAACGAAGAGATGCGGCAGTGCATCATCTATGACTCCGACCGCAAAGACGCTCGCATGATCGGCGTGGAATACATCATCAGCGAAAGGCTCTTCAACACCTTGCCCGAAGACGAGAAGAAGCTCTGGCACAGCCATCGCTACGAAGTGCAATCCGGCCAGCTCTTCGCGCCCAAGGTGCCAAATGTCGCTGAGAAAGAGTTGATGAAAGATCTGATCAACACCTACGGGAAGACCTGGCACTTCTGGCAGGTGGATCGCGGTGATAAACTGCCGCTCGGCATTCCGCAATTGATGATGGGCTTCACCCAAGACGGCCAGGCCGGTGCCGAGCTGCTCAAGAGAGGCGAAGATTACTTCGGCGTCTCCATGTCCAAGAACAAACAAAACCGCGCCGACATTCCCGCCCACGAAGTCGCGCCCGGCGCTGACGCCTGGGAGAAAGGGCCAGCTGTGCAACTCAGCTTGCAACCGAGTGAATGAGTCGGGGTGTCGGGGCGCCTGATCGCGATCCGAGCCAACGAAGCCAATCGGCAGCGGCGTCTCGGCTACCTTCCAGCTACGGTCCAAGCGCTGCGGATTGCTTTTTGCGATCGCGGCTTCCCTTTTTTTCCGATTGCAAAGGCCGCGATGAAGGTGCGCAGCGGTGAATCGTCACGTGCCAAGCCCCGGCTTCAACTTTGATCCAGTCCGGAGTGATCCGCGCTTCACAATTCGAGCAGGAGCGCGGAAATAAGAAGTAACAGCAATCTGCTGACTGCATCTCGCGTCTGCCATTTTCGTCGCCTATCCCAGTTTTGCTGCCATGAGAAGGGTTCTGGTAGTTGATCGGGGCGGGCGCGTCGTCCTCCCCCAAACAACGCGGTGTTAGGGGCTGCTGAAAATGGAATTGTCGGCGGCACGATCTACGATCTCCTTTTGCTTGCCCGGTCGCAGGCAAAGGCAGCTCGCATTGGTAGCGTTTAGGACGGTCGAGTTTAGACGCCTCGCGCCTGAGCTTCACGCTCTGATCGCCGCACCGTGAAAAGTCGGCGTGCGCGCCATGCGCTGAACCCGATCGAGAAAGACGCGAAACGGGAGCGCGACGAACCGGCAGCCGCAGCGAGGGAACACTTCGGGTAAGGAGGAACGGCAACGTGATCGAATTGGAACCGCCGCTGATCCCCATCGGCAGAACAAGAGCGGAGCGCGTTTCCTTTGGAACTCGCTAACGTTCTCCGATGCCGTCTCTTCGATCTGCCGATTCTGTCTTCTGTTTTCTTCCTTTCAGAGAACGAGCAATCGGCCGATGCGGTGATGGCGCGCCTAACGAGCTTCATCGCCAAGGCGCAGACAACGCTGGAGTTCGCCCTCTACGACCTGTGTCTAAGCGGCCCCCTTATGCAGTGGCTGAAGTTGGCTCTACAAGAGCGCGCCGCGGCCAGAGTGCAGATCCGGATTTGTTACGACGGCGACAAGCCGTACGTGCCAAACCTCGCCGGAGGCCAGGACCCCGCTTCGGCTGGAACGGGGGCGATCTGTGCACTCGTTAGGCTTCCCTTTCCGGCCGGATCGGCGGGATGAAACTGATGCACCACAAGTTCATCATTCACGATCGTCGCGCAGTCTGGACCGGGTCGCTCAATCTGACGAATGAACGCGTTCACCCTGATGGAGAACAACGTGCTCGAGATTGAGTCGGCCGATCTCGCCGCGTTTTACGTGAAGGATTTCGAGCAGCTCTTCG
>JACCTI010000287.1 GCA_013812515.1 Chthoniobacterales bacterium | reverse complement strand
GGAGCCAGCGGGAGCAGTGCGACATGGACTGAGCGCGTAGCGTCTGATGCGGGGACGCAGCAGATCAATCAATGCGTCGAATTTTTTCCCCGGCGCTTTCGATCCGGCTAATCCGCGGAAGGACGGTTTCGAACTCATTCCAGGAAAAAATGGGAACCATTCCCCGATGGCTTCCCGAGCGTTTCGCGTGAGCGGATTCTCGCCTCCCTTGAGGAAGCCACAGAGGGAATGAGCCCGGTCTCTGAAACCCTCAACAATCAACTCTCAACCATCAACCGTCTTGCCCAGCTGCCGCAGAAGACGTTCGACCGGATGAAGTGACAACGCGCCGCGCGTTGTCCTGGCCTGGGTAGCGCAGGCTGCCAGCCTGCTGGTTTTGACTGCTAGCCGAAACGAACTTTTAAATGCTTCTCGCGCCGTCGTGTTCTCGTGCACGCTTGAGCCGCGATGGCTTCGCGTGTCCGAAACGAACGGAAATTTGGACATTGGAAGAACTGCCTAACGGCGGCCGCCGTTACTTCCGCGACTTCGTTGGTCGCGCCGGCGGACGGGCGTGCTACATCAAAGAAGCCGATGCAGCGGAAACAACCACTCGCTTTGCGCAGGAAATCTACAACCGAGACGGTGACCTAGTGCCGGTGCACGAGAAGTTTCCCGGCTGCGGGTGCTCAGGCTCTCGGGGTCGAAGTTGGGCTCGCCCTGCATCTGGGTGATGCGGCGATCTGGTCGGCGTGCTGCGTCGATTTAGGTCACAGACAAATATTCGATTGATGCAACAAATGAAGATCACTCCCCAGATCACTGCCGATAAGATCGCCGACTACCTGCACGGCAAAGTCAGCCAGGCGGAACTCGTCGATTGGGCTGAGCGCGCCATGATGGACGCGGACTTCGAACCAGCCGACGCTGAAATGCTGTCAGACATTATCGGCCGACTCGGCTTGGCCGATGTCGCGGAGTTCGGATTGCGCTGGCAGGATTGTGAAGAGTTCCGATCGCGACGATGCGCTCGCGTATGCGGCGCGGCTCAGTGACGCCGAGCGCAGCGCGCTGGCTTGATGTAAGCCTAGCGGCTGATCTTCACGCGTGCGACACGGTCACCGTCGCGCGGTAGCCGAGTCGGCGAAGGAGATCCTCGTAATCCGCGAGGATATCATCGTGACTCATACCGCTGCTCATCAACTCCAGCAGCATCGTCACTGGGTAGCGCAGACCACGAATGCACGGTTTCCGTGACACACCTGTGGATCAACCGTTACGCGTTTGAGCAGTTCCTCAGTCGACATCGTGGATCGTAGAATACTCGATGAGCCGGCCGATGGCTATCCAACTGTTCGTGGCCGCTTTCGCTCGTCACTGATTCACCTGTCACTCGTCACTTCCACATCATCTGCTGCAGAAGACGTTCGATCGGATGAAGTAGAATCCCCCTTCCGGCGATTTCAAAAAGACGGTTAATTGCGTGTGCCGCACGGCGCAACAAGAGCTGCCCGGGGGGCGGCGCTTGGTTCCGCCCAAAATCGTATTCTTCGATTGCGGCTCCCGCCGGAGAGAACTCTCAACTTGCCGCTTGTCGTCAGATGCTGTTCCGGCTGGTTTCGCGGTCACAAGGCGCCACCATGAGCCCCAAGGTCACTTGCTCAATAACTGTCGTAAAGATGAGCAAAAATGATTGCCTACTTTAATGACTTCATCTGAATCGCGCCGAGCGGACGCATCAGAATGAACGCCGCGCATTCAAAGAAGACATACGACACCTTCATGGTCGAGGTAATCGGTGGATTGCCGGCGCAATTAACCAACTCCGTGCCATGCTCAGAAACGTCCCACCTGAGTGTTTCGACGAATCGTCCCAGAACAGCGACGGCGCGCGAACCCGTTCATGATTTCAGACTCTAAACTGCCGCCCGAGCAGTTGGACCCACGGAGGCATCCCGCTATGTTCGAAGACGAGGCAAGCGATGGGGCAGCCTTCGACGAGCGGAGACCGATCGCGCGGTCAGGTTGAGCAGCGTATGAGGGATCACTGATGACTCGCGAACTACCATCTGTATGAGAATGACGCTGATCCTAGCTGTGATGGTTAGTTGCGCCGCGTCGGAGTTATCCCCGGCCGGTTACGAGCCCCCCTCGGGGTTTGTCGCCGTCAATGGTGTCAGGCTCCATTACATCGACTGGGGCGGCAGCGGGGAGCCCATTCTGCTTCTCGCAGGATTCAGAGATAATGCGCATGTCTTCGATGACTTCGCTCCGCGGTTTACTGATCGGTTCCGTTTTCCCGGTTTAACCCGACGCGGCTTCGGTGAGTCGGAGAAGCCTGCGGGCGGATACGAGACAGATACGAGAGTAGAAGACGTTCGGCAGTTTTTAGACGCGAAGGGAATCGGCAAGGCCAGTTTGATTGGGCACTCCATGGCAGGGGAGGAGATGACGGTCTTTGCCGCTCGTTATCCGGAGCGAACCGAGAAGCTGGTCTACCTGGATGATGGCGACCAGGATAGCCCACTCGGTCACTGGCGGCATGTTCTCAACCACGACGTCCGATGCAGCGGGCATCCCCAAGGCTTCCATCCTCATCCGCTGCACCATTCCTGGCCGGTTTGTGGGGTCCGTGAGTCTAGCGAGCCATGCTTCCGGCGTGCGATCGAAGGCCGCCACAAAGCCCTATTCGCTTACCGTCCCGATTACAAAGAGGTCAAAGCTCCGGCACTCGCGTTCTACGCGGTTACGGCAAACACTCATTACCCATCGCACTGGCTGCCGAAGGACGCCGACGAGAGCGTTCGCACGAAGGCGGAGGCATGGTGGCAAACGAGGGGACACGCACTAATGCGTGACAGCGTGGAGCAATTCCGGAAAGGACTGCCGCATGGGGAGATCATCGAGTTGGATGATGCAAAGCACTACGTCTTCAAGGGAGAAACAGCCGATGAAGTCGTGCTGAAGACTCGTGAGTTTTTGCTCCGTTAGGAGCGACCTGCCTCGTGCGCACTGTTTTCGGCGCTCGCGTTACCGGAACTGTGTATCCATCACCTCCATCGGCTGCCTGGTCGCTTTGGCGCTTACGCCATGACGTCTCGACCCACCGGACTTGTCCGCGACGCCACGCCAGCTTACCTCGCCGCAAGGCGGATCATGATAGATGCAAGACAGGAGCACTGATGAAGAATTCAGGCGGCGGGAAAAACGAGCTCCGGGATCGACGGCAGAATTTCCATCGGTCCGACGATGCGGGGGTTCTGCTATCGGAATACACTCACAATACGTCTAACCCAGGCGAGGGGCTGTGTGATAAGTCACTCCTGCTCCGAAGGAGCGAAAAAACGACGCTCACAATTGAGCTATAGGGCGTTTTCATTCGCCGGGAGTGATTCGAAGCCTTTTTTCACTCTCCAAAATGGCTCCGGTTGGGTTTCACACAGCCTCGCGATGGAGCCGACAGCTACCGCTACGCGATTGCGAAGTCCGAACTGCCAGACAAATCGCCCCACCGCGATGGTAGTCCGCTTACTTCGCGATCGGTTCCTTGGGTGCAAGCGACGCTAACATTCTCGCAAAGCGCGCATCGCCCCGGAGCGGGTCCCACAGAGGATGTAGCTTGAGGCGTCCGTAATTGGTGTAGCCCGGCATTGCTACCAGCTGCTCCAGCACCTCGATGGCGCGGTCGGGTTCGTGGCTCCACGTGTATACCTGAGCGAGCCCTTCGAGGACCAATGCTCCGTCATAGAAGTCCTTGGTCACCGGCATCAATGCGACGGCATGCTTCGCTTCCTGGATTGCTACTTCTTTCCGCCCGAGGCCCGCGTCAACCTGGGCGAGCACGGCAATCGTCCGCGCGTGCTCCGGTTTAACGACCAATCTCTGCCTTAGAATCGAGCGAGCGGTGGAAAAAGCAGCCATTTCCCCGCGGGAATCGCTTTTCACCCTTGCAATCATCCCCTCGAACCACGCTTTCGGGAAGTAGAAGCTGAAGTCAATATCCTGGAAGTCGTCGCGTGGTGAGGCGGCAAGCACCCGCTCCGCTTCGGCGTAGTTACCGTCTATGAGCGCCAGCCACACTCGAGCGGGCGTTTGCCCGCCCGCCACTTCCATGGCGGGCTCGCTTGCCAGGATATCGCGCAGCGGCTGTGTGTCGCCCGAATACCAGAACACTACCGATGCCCGGCGAAATCGCACGATCGGTGCCTGCTCGCCGGCAGCAAGAACGCGGTTGGAGACCTCGAGTGCGTCGGGAAAGCGCCGCTCCAGCACATAGGTGTCAGCGAGCAGGTTGTAAGCATTAGGATTGCGCGGATCGAGCGCCATTGCGGTAGAGAAATCCCGCTCAGCCTCCGGCCAGTGATTGCGCCGCCGGTTGATGTAGCCGGAAAGAATAAAGAACGGTGAGCTATTAGGCAGGCCACGCCGCGCAATCGCCAGTTCGTCCAGCGCGCGGTCATAGTCGCGCAAGCATCGAAAGTAGTAATCACCCATCGCAAAATGCGCTTCCGCTGAATCGGGTCGCAAACGCAGCGCTGCCTTGGCCGCGGCCTCGGCCAGGACAATCCGATCGGGTGTGGGGTCCAGGTCGAAGAAGTAGAGAAGATTGTTTGCACGCGCGGCGTAGCAGTAGGCGGCGACGAAGTTTTCGTCTCGCTTAATAGCCTGGTCGAGGCAGGCCAGCGCCTTCAGCAAAGCCGCGCGCACGTCGACAACGCTGATGTAGCTATCGACGATTTCCTTCGCCTGAAGGTAAAGCTCGTAGGCGACGAGGTCCTTAGTTGGGCGCTCCTCTATCTCTGCTTTTTGCTTCGGCGAGAGTCTTGCCTTGAGTTGAACGGCGATCGCTTGCGCAAGCTCGCTCTGGATGGCGAATAGGTCAGCCGCCGTCCGATCATACGTTTCCGCCCAGATCTGCCCGTCGGTCCGCGCATCGATCAATTGGGCATTGATGCGCAGCCGATCATGCCCGCGTTGGACGGAGCCTTCGAGAATGTAAGCTACGCCGAGTTGCTGACCGATCTGGCGCAGGTTGCGTTCAGCTCCGGTCTTGTACTGGCGCGTACTGGTGCGGCTAATGACTTTGAGGTCGGCGACCTTGGCGAGATTCGTCAGGATCTGGTCCTGCACGCCGTCGGCGAAATAGGCGTTCCCTTTGTCGTCGCTGAGATTCTCAAACGGCAGCACGGCGATCGATTTTCCCGCCGCCTCGCGCGACGCTGCATTGCTGCCTCGACTCCCCACATAGCGTCCGGCGAGAAACAAACCTCCCGAGGCAAGAAGACTGGCCGCGACGACGTATATCCAGACACCGCCGCGTCTGTAGCTCCGGCCTTGCTCGATCGTGTCGGCGCGCTTGATTCCTGCCGGGGTGAGTTCAACCGCCCACGCCACAATCAGCGCAATGGGAAAGCCGAGCACAACGAGCAGAACCACCACCCGCACCGCCCAGTTCGGCAATTCGAAGAATGGCAACACCTGAGTCGCCACCTGAATCACGAGCCACGCAACGACGGCATAGCTCGCGGCAATTTTGTAGACGTTGCGCCGCTTCAGTTCGGCGAAGAAATTTGGCGATGGCATTGACC
>JACCTI010000297.1 GCA_013812515.1 Chthoniobacterales bacterium | reverse complement strand
CGCGATCCGCGATGTGCAACTTGAGGAGCTCGTACGGTTCGTTGTCGGGGAAGAACGCAATCGAGCCGCCGCTCGTCGTCAACCGGTAACCTGCGCAGATGCCGGGATGGTTGGCGAACTTGGCCTGAACCTGCACTTTTCCGATGGAGAACTCCATCTCCTTCAACTCCTCAATGGCGATGTTGCTCGGAAGATCGCGCAGGCTGACAGGGAAGAATGGCGTCTCCATCTGCCCCGCGAGAATCGTCGCGAGACCAGCGCGCGCTCCCTCATAACCGAGAACGTGGATCTGGTTTTTCTGGTTATACGCTGGAAGAAAAAATGGAAACCCCTGGATGTGATCCCAGTGCGTGTGGGTGATGAGCAAGGTGAGCTTAACCGGTCGCTCGCCGAACTCTTTCTCAAGCGCCATCCCTAACGCACGAATGCCGGAACCGGCATCCAGAACGATGATCTCGCCGTCGGCCCGGATCTCGACGCAAGTGGTGTTGCCCCCATAGCGCACCGTCGACGGGCCCGGCACCGGGATGGAGCCGCGGACGCCCCAAAGTTTCAAACGCGTGGACGGGGTTTGCAATTCTACCGCCCTGTTCTTCTCTCCCGGCTTCCGTGGGTTTTGTGGGAGAATCCGCTCGATCGAGGATGAAAGAACCTCCCAGGTGATCGGTTTGACCAGGTATTCATCCGCTCCCGCCTCCAGCGCGCTCGCGCGGTCGACACCGTAATCGCGCCCCGAAACCACGATGATTTTGGTCGGCTGAAGTTGCTGCCGAAGAGCGCGGCAGACCTGAAAGCCGTTCGCCTTTGGCATCAACAAATCGCAGAGGATAACATCCGGGCGATGTTTCAAAGCGAGGTCGATTCCAACTTCGCCATCGCCCGCTTCGAAGACGTTCCAATTGTCGCGCGCAAATAGCTGACTGGTGGCGCGGCGACTTTCGGCGTCGTCTTCGATGAGGAGAACGGTCGGCATCAGCTCAGAGACCACTACAACACCTTGTTAAGCACTATGTCCAAAGGCATCCTCGGGTCAGACTTCCCATCTCTGTCCGTCTGGTGGGAGAAGGGAGACTCGCGAAGAACTGCCCCAAACAAGAGCAACGTGGGCCGCGTTAGCAGGTGTAGGTCCAGGTCGGGTTGAAGACATTCGGGTCGGCTGTTGGCGGGACCGTTCCGAGAGTCGTGCCCACGAGAAGAGAGGTGAAGGACCAGCCTGCCGGCTGAACATTTAAGCCGGGGATCAGATTTCCGAAGTCGTGGATCGTGAAGTAATCGCCGGGCTCGACAGCCTGATCGGCGGTGACATTCACCGTGTGATTCCAGCGGAAGTCGTCTCCCTCTGCTCTCGTCGAGTCGAGCGTCGGGATGATGTCGCCGTGGGGGTCGACAGCCACGGCAATCGATGCGACTAAACTGAACAAACATTTTCTCGTGCTTCCGTGGCAGATTGCTTGTTGTCGTTCATGTCAACTTCGCGACGCAGGGTCAAACACAAATTCCTTTCGCGCTTGTTCTCGCCACGGGCAGCGTGAAGGCCGTTCGATGATATGATGCGGCAGATGTCAGATGCGACTGCTGGCGACCGTTCCCGGGTGCCACTTCCATGGACGCTGCTGACGTGCGCCGGGTTCGGGTAGGGTTATCAGAAGCTGTGCGCAGGAATCCGCGACGGAACCCGATCACTCTCGTGCTGGGCAGTGCCTCGGTCTTGCGCCTGCCTTCGGGGCTTCGCCGCGCCTGGAGCACGCGGAGTGAGTCGCAGGACCGTGACTCGTTAGACCAAGTTGGATCCGAACGCTCCGGGAACGCCTTCTTTCCAGCGCAGTTCCGGTTGGAGGTTGATCTCCTCGGGCCGAACTTCGAAGCCGACTGCGCGTAGCAGATACGATACGCCTTCGCGGCTCTCCATTGTCTCTTTTAAGCTACGTGCAAAGAGCTCGATGTATTCCTTATAGGATTCGAGCGCGAGCTTGCCGTCAGCGAAGTGCTCGGCAAGTGCTTCATCGTGGAAATCGATCAATTCAAATAAGGCGCGTCGAAGCTTCGCGCGCATCTCGGGATCGACGACGAGCTTGAACGGGGTCGCGCCCGGATCGGGTGCAGGCGGTTCCTTCCGCGCGAGCGTATGCTCGGTCGCGATGAGTTGGTAGTCGCCCTGTTCATCCATGTCTTTCGTGTGCGAGTCCGAGGTTCGCGGAAGACGATTAAAACAAGATTGGAATGATCAGAATGGCAACGATGTTCACGACCTTGATCATCGGATTGATCGCAGGACCAGCGGTGTCCTTGTAGGGGTCGCCCACCGTGTCGCCCGTTACGGAGGCGGCATGCGCAAAGGAGCCTTTGCCACCGAGATTCCCCTCTTCGATATACTTTTTCGCATTGTCCCAGGCGCCGCCGCTCGAGGTCATCGCAATGGCGACAAACAGGCCGGTCACAATCGTGCCGACGAGCATGCCGCCCAGGACAACAGGGCCGAGCGGTTTGATGATTGCAACAGCAACCACGAACGCGACCGGCAACAAGGCGGGGATGATCATCTCGCGCAGCGCCGCTTTCGTTACGATGTCGACGCACGTGCCGTAGTCCGGTTTGTCTTCACCGCGCAGGATGCCCGGCTTCGCCGTCAACTGGCGTCGCACTTCGCGCACCACAGCGCCCGCCGCCTTCCCCACTGCGTCCATGCTGAAGGCGGTAAAAATGAACGGCAGCAATCCGCCGATAAACAACCCGATGATTACTTTGGGATCGTTGAGCGAGAAATCGAAAGCGTAGTCTCGGTTAGTCGCGGCAAAATGGGCACGCAGTTCCTCGACGTACGAGCCGAAGAGCACCAGCGCGGCTAAACCAGCCGAGGCAATCGCGTAACCCTTCGTCACCGCCTTCATCGTGTTGCCAACTTGGTCCAGTTCGTCTGTCACACCCCGGACCTCCTTTGGCAAATCGCTCATGACGGCGATCCCGCCCGCGTTGTCCGTGATCGGCCCGAAGGCATCGAGGGAGATGATGATACCCGCCATCGAGAGCATGCTCATGACAGCGATCGCGATGCCGTAAAGCCCAGCGAAGTGGTAACTGGAAAGAATGGCAAGGCCGATGAAGAGAACCGGCAAGGCCGTTGCATGCTGTCCGATCGCAAGCCCGGCGATGATGTTCGTGGCGTGACCGGTCTCCGACGCCTTCGCGATTTTCCGGACCGGACGAAACGCCGTCGACGTGTAGTAATTAGTAATCAAAACGACGACGAACGTCAGGACCAGGCCGACGAGCGCTGCAAGGTAAAGAGCATTCGCGGAACGCGCGAGGCCACCGACGACGACGCCGTTGGGGAAGAGCATGTGCGTGGCCGGCCAAAACAGCACGGCTGAGACGAGAGCGCTGGCCCCGACTGCACCCATCAGAGCCGGGCCCGCTTTCAGATTGCTGATGTTGACGAAAAGAATCCCGACGATCGCGCCAAGAACAGAAATGCCGCCGAGCACAAAGGGGTAAGCAACCGCCGCGGGATTGGCCACGATCGTGAGCGCCCCGACCAGAATCGCGCCGATCAGACTGACCGCGTAGGTCTCGAAGACATCCGCCGCCATGCCCGCGCAATCGCCCACGTTATCGCCCACGTTGTCCGCGATCGTGGCTGGATTGCGCGGATCGTCTTCGTCCAGATTGCTCTCGATTTTCCCGACGAGATCCGCGCCCACGTCAGCCGCTTTCGTGTAAATTCCGCCGCCCAGCCGGGCGAAGACGCTAATCAGACTAGCTCCCAAGGCGAGGCCGATCAGGCTCCGCACAGCCATCTCATGCCCGACCATCTGGTTGGCGATGGTATAAAAGAAAGCTACGGAAAGCAGTGCCAACCCGACGACGAGCAATCCCGTCACGGCGCCGCCGTTAAAGGCGATCCGCAATGCCGTCGTGCGCGAACTGCTCGCCGCGTGCGCGGTGCGCACGTTGGCCAGCACCGCAATGCGCATGCCGATGTAACCCGCAGCTAACGAGCAGAAGGCGCCGATCAAAAAGCCGATGGCCGTTGGTCCGTCCTTGAAGATAAAGAGCAGGATGAAAATCACCGCCGCGATCGCGCTGATTGTCACGACCTGACGGCGCAGATAAGCTTTCGCCCCTTCTTCCACGGCCGCCGCGATTTCCCGCATCCGCTCGTTCCCTGGTGAGCGGCTGATCACAGCGCGAATCAGGAAAAACGCAAAGACCAGACCACCGGCTGCCAGAAGCATGGAAAGCGTAACGCCGATGTCGAGAATTGAGAGAGCTAAAGTCATAGGTGGTCGGATTTGAAGTGCTGGACTGTAGGGAGTTTTACCTCCCTGGCAAACGGCGATCTGGCTCCTGCGACCGACTGCTCGTTAGCCGATCCTTTGCCCTAAACTACAGCTCGAAAAACGATCGTAACCTCTTCAGAAATGAAGCGGCATATTCGCGCTCCCGGTCGTCTTCTTCGTCCGGTCGGGTGGCTTCTTTGACGATGCCTTCGGTCTCCATTTTCCGGTGAGCCAGGAGAGCACTCACCTGGTTCAGGCATTCCGGTGAACTGCGGAGGACCTCGGCCATGAACGGCTTGCTGATTTCGAGCACTTCGCAGTCTTTCTCGGCTCGAACCGTGGCGGTGCGTTTTTCACCCGTGAGCAGTGACATTTCGCCGAAACAATCCCCTTGTCGCAGAGCGCCGACCCGGATGGACGAGCCATTCTTCGAGACGGAAACCTGCGCCGAGCCGCGGAGGAGAATGAACATGGAATCCCCATCGGTGCCTTCCTCGATGATCGCTTCGCCGCGCCCGAAGTGATTTGCTTCCGCTTCCTTCAGAAGCAAGTCGATTTCCTCGTCGCCCAGACAGGAGAAAAGAGCTTCCCGTCGCAAAATCATGCGGGCCTCCGCCTGTCCGTCTCCCGCCGCCGCGCGTGCTTTGCGCTCGATTTGCAGCGTCCGGATCGGGAAGGGGATGTTCAATTTCCGGCGCTTGAATTCGTACCAGATATTTGTCCGGATCGCGTCGCAGATGTCGTTGAACTGCGCGTGATTGTTCATCCAGAACTTGATCTCGTAGGTGATCGCGGAGTCGGCGAAGTCCACGAGGAAGATCTTGGGCACCGGTTCCGAGAGGACGCCGGTAGCCTGTGTCGCTGCGCGCAGAAGCGCATCTTTAACCCGATTCGGCGCGGTCGCGTAGTCGACGCCCACGCGGATTCGCATCGCATGGAGCGAGGTTGGATAATGCAGATTGACGATCGTCTGCCGGACGATCTCGTTGTTCGGAATCTCGAGGTGAATGGCGTCATTCGTACGCAAACGGGTCGAGCCCCAGTTGATCTCCACCACTTCGCCGTACTGCTCGCCAACCTTCAGCCAGTCACCCAGCTTGTAAGGACGGCCGATCTGCAGCGATAAGCCGGCGAGGATGCCGCTCAACAGATTTTGGGCGGCGAAACCGAGGATGATCGCGACTACGCCCGAGCCCGCGAGGAGACCCTTCAGCTGCGTTTCCGCATGGTAGCCGATGCTTAGGACAAGCAGGAGCGCGATCAGGAAAATCAGGAGCGCAACGGAATCTCGCAGAAGCCGCGGAATGACCATCTGACGGCGGCGCTCGTAATAGTGGTCCCAAATGTAACGGTCGACCAACGCGACGACGACCCCCGCGCCTAACAAAACAAGAAGGGAACCCACATGCCCGCGCCAGGTCGTCTCGACGCCGTAAACGCTAAGTGCCGCGTAGAATGCGAGCGTCAGGCAAAAGAATTGAAAGAGAACGCCGAACCTTACCCCGGCGCGCCGTTTCAGGAGCCGGCCGAGTGTCAGGGCGATGAAGTACGTCGAGAGGAAAACTACGAAAGTCATCAACGGCTTCTGCGTTTCGAGCAAAGCTTGGAACATGCGACCGCCGCGAGAGTATCCCGCCGCTTAGAGTCCGACAAGCGCCGTTGCCCCTGTCGTTTAACGTGGCGGCAAAATGATCAGCCAAGCCCAGCCGGCGAGGAAACAAAGACCGCCTACCGGGGTGATCGCGCCGAGCCAGCGAAGGTTTGTGAGCGCGAGCGCGTAGAGGCTGCCGCTGAAGATCGCGATTCCCGCAATCAGCAGATAACACGAGCCGCGATTAGCGGCGCCGTGCAGTGCGAGCGCCACGAGCGCAATCGCGTGGGCCAGGTGGTACAGCACCGCGGTCTGCCAGACATTGGAAGTTCCATTTGCCTGGAGGATGTTTTTCAGACCGTGAGCACCGAACGCGCCGAGCGCGACAGCGAGGAAGCACAAGCCAGCAGCGGTGCGGAAAAGCACGAGGGACGACATCGTGCAATTTAGACCGGACCCGGACGCATCGCGCGGGCATGTTTTACGTTCCATGCCTTCTGTTATCCTTGATTTTTCGGTAGGGCAGCGTCCCTGATCTCGCGCCGAAGTGCCTTGCTTGGACGTTTTCTATTCTGCGTGGAAAAGGCTGCTGATTTTCGGTGGATTCAGGTCCGGGCGCATGTCGTTCCTCAAGAAAAAAGTATCAACGTGGCTTTCGCTCCCGCCCAGTGGGATTGGGCTGTACTTCGTGAGATCGAGAAGCGTGGAGAGCGGCGTTCGGTTCGCGATCTTCAGGTCCAAGGCTCGTTGCGTTTCGGCGCGCCAAATCAGTCGAGCCACCACGTTTTGCACGGCTGATTGATTCGGCGGCTGGAGCTTCATATCGAACGAAGCTTCCACGCGCACTTCTTCGAGGACGATCTCCTGCGCACGGACGAAGGGTCCGCTTAGCAACAAAATGAGCGCGCAGAGGACAGACTTATTTGCCTTCATTGCTCGGGTTTCATGCGCTGCATCTTCTCAAGGAGATACGCCGAAAAGAAATTTCCGTAGCGTGCCTGCAGCTCGGGGCGTTGCCAATCTTTGCCGGTGATCACGCCCCGGCAGTTTGCCGCGGCGCAGCGGCATTCCGTGGAGCTGTCATCATCGTCGGTCATGGCCCAATCATGAGTCAGCTCTTCACCGGCCGCCACATCGCGCATTGCTACGAAGGTGATCTCGCCACGAAGACCGATGTTGGGATCGCACGAATGATTGCTGAAGATCATGGAACCCTCGCGTTCCTCCAGGGTGACAGGGGAGATGAAGAGATTGTCATCAATCTGGATTTCCGCCGGCCCGAGGAGTGGCTGAAGTTCCTTCAATACTTCGCGGGAAATAATGCGACCTCCTTTGATCGCGACAATCTCTCCGGCCGTTATCGCACTAATCGCAAAGAGTCCGCGCCCGTGAATCGCGCTCTCCTTCACGGCAGTCGCGGGCGAGAGATAGGAAAGAGGTCGCATAACGGGACCATAGTGCACAGGCCCAGAAGGTTCTCTCGGGTAAAGGGGGCGGGAGGTCGGCGATCCGTTGGAGGCGTCGCCCGGAAGGAGAGCACGTCATGCTCGCGAGCGCGGCAAGGAAATGTGCCTTCATCAGACTCGCCGGCCAGCCTCGGATTCGGTGATCAGGCGGGCGAGCCGCTTCTGCCGCGTCTCATCGCGTTTCGCGCTGATGATCCACCAGCTCGCCCATTTCCGATACCACGGCGCCTGCCTCGCGAAGAATTCCCACGCCTTCCTGTGTTTGCGAAATTCCTTCTCCGCCGCGGGGCCGAGCGCGGCGTTCTTTCGCTGCTCATACGCGTAAACCGCAGACTTCTCCGCCGCTCGCCTCGCGAACGCCTCCAGCCCGGCCGGTCGCATCCGCTTCTCTTTAATTAACTCGGCGACGCGTCCGATGTTTACTTCGCTCCAAAAGCTCGTCGCTTTCCGCGGGGTAAACCGAATCATGTAGCTCGCGTCGTCGATGCTCTTGCGCAGGCCGTCGATCCAGCCGACGCAGAGTGCTTCGTCGACCGACTCTGGCCAGGT
>JACCTI010000074.1 GCA_013812515.1 Chthoniobacterales bacterium | reverse complement strand
AGGCCCAGGTTGCCTTCGGGCGATTCTCTGCTTTCCTTCTCCGCTCGTATGGGAGTTCCAAAACGCAAAACCTCCAAGATGCGGCTGCGCACGCGCAAAGCATCTCATCGTTGGGTGGCCCCGCAGTTGAATAAGTGCACGCAATGCGGCAGCACGGTCGCCTCGCATACGGCTTGCCCTTCGTGCGGGTACTACAAGGGGCGTCAGGTGCTCACGATCGAAGGCGCGTAGTTTTTCGCTCCTGCTCTTACAGTTTAACGTGCACTTACACCTTCCGGATCGCTGGCCGGGTGAAGGTGCAAGTTAAAGTTTAGGTGCAAGCAGGAGCGGTAAGTTTCGTTTTGCATTCCCGTTAGGGAACTCGCAGACTCCACGCTCCGATGAAAATCGCACTCGATGCCATGGGCGGCGATTTCGGTCCGCCGAACCTGGTCGCCGGTGCAGTGATGGCTTTGCGCGAATATCCGCAAATCGAACGGTTACATCTGGTGGGGGACGCGCGCCGCATCGAAGCGGAACTGAAGAAGCATCGCTGCGGAGATGGACGAGTCGAAATCGTCCACGCCACCCAGATGGTGGAAATGAGCGATGGCGCGGTCGAGTCGGTCCGGCACAAAAAAGATTCCTCTGTCAGTCGGGCGGTTGATCTCGTAAAAAAAGGGGAGGCCGAGGCCATCGTAAGCGCTGGGCACACCGGGGCCGCGGTCGCCGCGACCACCATCAAACTGCGGACTTTACCGGGCATCGATCGCCCAGGTATCGCGGCGATCATTCCATCGGAGACGAACGTCTTCGTCCTGATCGATGCAGGGGCAAATAGCGACGCGCGCGCGGAGCATCTTCTGCAATACGGGATCATGGGCTCTGTCTACTCGCGCCACGTGCTCGGTTATGGCAACCCGTGCGTTGGACTCATGTCGATCGGCGGAGAAGATGTGAAAGGCAGCGACTTGACCAAGGAAGTCTTTAAAATGCTCAAGGAGAGCCAGCTGAATTTCCGCGGCAACATCGAAGGGCATGATCTTTTTGCGCATCCGGTCGAGGTCGTGGTCTGCGATGGTTTCGTCGGGAATGTCATTCTGAAAACATGCGAAGCGGTGGGCGATGCGATCTTCAAATGGCTGAAGCATGAGCTGACCAAAAACGCCAAACGCATGGCGGGCGCTTACCTGGCACGGAATGCCTTTCGCGCCATAAAGAAGAAGGTGAACTATGAGGAATACGGCGGTTCTGTGCTCCTGGGCGTGAACGGGATCTGCATCATCGCGCACGGGACAAGTACGCCACTTGCGATCAAGAACGCGCTGCGTGTTGCGGCCGAATCCATTGAACACGAGGTGAACCCGCATATCATCGAGGAAATTCGCCGTTATCATGAAACGACAGCCCCGCTCGAACCGGCGCTCCGCTAGACCGGGTCGCACAGCTTCGATTGTCGGGACCGGCAGTTACACGCCGGAGAGGGTTCTCACGAACGAGGACTTGTCCGCGATGGTGGATACGACCGACGAGTGGATCACGACCCGCACCGGCATCAAGACACGACGCATCGCAGCCAAGGACGAGTACACGAGCGACATGGCCGCCCGCGCCGCGCTCAAGGCGATGGAGCAGGCGAAGATTGCGGCGACGGAGATTGATCTGATCCTGCTCGCGACCGCCTCGCCGGACATGATCTTCCCCGCCACCGCTTGCTTCGTGCAGACCAAAATTGGCGCTAAGAACGCAGCTTGCCTCGACGTCTCGGCCGCCTGCGCGGGTTTCCTCTTCGCTCTCGAGATCGCGCAGCAGTTCATCACTACGCACACCTACGAGACAGTGCTCGTGATCGGCGCCGAGAAGCTCACTTCGATCACGAATTGGACGGATCGAAACACTTGCGTCCTCTTCGGCGACGGGGCCGGCGCTGCGATCTTGCAGCACCGCAGCCAAAGCACCCACGGCGTAATCAGCACGCATATCGGCAGCGATGGCGAATACGCGGACATTCTGTGGATGCCTGGCGGCGGCTGCCGTCAGCCCATCACGGCGGAAAACGCCCATCAGCATCTGCAAACGATCCACATGTCCGGCAAGGACGTCTACAAACAGGCGGTGATTTCGATGCTCGATGCCTCAAAGAAGGCGCTCGACAAAGCAGGACTGACGATCAACGACATCGCGTGCGTCATTCCGCATCAGGCCAACATCCGCATCATTGAAGCGATCGCAGATCGCATGAA
>JACCTI010000056.1 GCA_013812515.1 Chthoniobacterales bacterium | reverse complement strand
GACTGGCTACAACTTCGCCGATTGGAACCTTTCTTTCGGCAATCGCTCTAGCTGCGTCATTGATCTTGCCGGGGCTCGTGGAAGTAATTCTACGGCGCCGCGGCAACCCGCACGAGGACCACACCATGCGGCGCGACTTCCGCTTCGAAGGTCTCGGCGAACACGCCCAAGTCTTGTTGACGCCAGAGATCGCGCACGCGCTGCGCTCCGCGTAGGCCGATGGCAGACCACGAGATGCGAACACGCCCGGTTTTCTCGTTGCGGTTAAACAACCCAACCGCCCAGGAGCCGTCTTCCATCAATTTTGCGTAGACTTCGTTGCGTCCGCTCTTCGCCACTCGCGTCGCTTGTTTGCAGAGCGGGTCCTGATTTACCTCGAGCACTTCGTCGTTCGTGAGCAAGCCAAGTGTGAAAGCATCCAGTTTTTCCAGATCACACCCGAGCAGCAGCGGTCCGGACAACAGACACCAAAGGCTCATGTGCGTGTATTGCTCGTCCGCCGTTAATCGCGTCCGGCGCGGCTTGCCGTTGCCGATCTCTCCTAGGACGAGCATGTCGGCATCATTGTAGCTGCCGGGGCCGTGAACGGGCGCCCATTTCTCGCGTGAGAAGCCAATGTCGCTGATGCTCGCCCAAGTGTCGGTGAGATCGCTCGCGGTGCGCCAGGAGTTTGCGCGGCGAGCGAGCTCGGGCGCGAGCGAAGCCGAAGCGTTATTGGCGAGGCTGTAAACGATATCGCGCCTGGACGCGGCCAGCTCCTTCCGCATCTCTTCGGCATGAGCGATATCGATCGGCACCCAGTCATACTTCAGGTAATCGACTCCCCAGGCGCTCCATTGCTTCACGTCCTGAGGGGCAAAAGAAAAGCGCCCGAACGTGCGCAGCTCTTTCGTGGTTCTCTCGCGGCGCTTTTCATTCAGCCACTGCGCCAGGGGTCTGAGCCACGAGTATTTTTCAAGACGCGCGCGCTCTTTCGGAAAGCGATACCTGAAGTCGCCGGTGTGAACGCCGGCTTGGATCCAATCGTAGCCGCCATCCGCCATATCCGCTGACGAGCCGATGTGACCATAAAAGCTGGTGCGCCAAGGCGTCGAGTAGAGTCCGAATTTCAAACCGAGTGCGTGGATCTCATCGGACAACATTTCGATGTTCGGGAATTTTGGATTGGGCTGAATGGCGTTGAAGGCACCGCCGCGCAGACCTTGCCAGCCGTCGTCGATGTTCACGTAAGTCCAGCCGTGCTCGCGCAAGTGATGGGTGATGAGCGCGCGCGCGGCGGCACTAACCTTGTCCTGCGTGACGCGACCGCCCCAGCAGTTCCAACTGTTCCAACCCATCGGCGGCGTGAGCGCAATCCGTTCGCCGACGACGATTGTGAGCGGCCGCTCGGCGAAGCCGAGGTTGTTCTCCGCGCGAAGGGTGATCACGTGCCGCGTTTGGACATCGAGCTGGCCCGTGATTTGGCCCGTTTCAGAATCGAGCGATAAGCTTGGAGGGAGACCTGACGCCGCGAACGTTAGTGGCCGATCGCCGGTCGCAGCAATCTGAAACAGGAATGGCGAGTCAGCTCGGACGCCGAAAATTTTTGCGCCATTAATGCGCGGAGCTCGTGCAGCTGGCGGCGTGAGAACCGGAAACGCGTCGGGCCAAGCGTGGGCGTGCCGATCGCACGAAGTGATAACCGCGAACGCGAGGAAAGCCGCACAGAGACGGAGGAGCGAGAGCGGATCAAGAAACGGCAGCACGTTTGAAGTTCCGTTAGCAGCTCGAAGAATCGAGAGCAATCCCGTCGCGAAACGTGAAACGCAACTTCACAAGATCCTTTGTCGCTGGGCACAACGGGTGTTTCTTGCGCGGGAATCCTCCCTGCCAAGGCAAACTGGACGAGGGTTGCGCCCGCTTCTTCCGCGACATCCGCGGTCTGATCTGTGCTCGCGGAGTCGACCACCACGATTTCATCGGCAAGGCAACCGAGCGCAGGCAGGAACGAAGATTGGCCGCATCATTCTTCACCGGAATGGGCACGGAAAGAGGCACGCGCACTTTCGCTCCATTTGGCCGTCCTTCACCTCCGGCGCCGGACTACCTGTTTCCGGCCAGCAACCGGCGTGAACCACGGCGTTGTGCCTCGTCTGATTTCCTCTCATTCCGCATCATGAAATTCGCCGGGCGTCGCCTCGAATCAGTTAGCTTCCTCTGTCGCGCGAGATCAATCTTACTCGTGCTTCTGCTCGATTCGCGCGTTCGCCGATTACGAGCACAATGATGATCACGAAAGCGAGGTAATGTTTCGTCATCCTTGGCTGCCGCAGCCTTCGAGTATCC
>JACCTI010000045.1 GCA_013812515.1 Chthoniobacterales bacterium | reverse complement strand
GCCTCAGCCAGGACCGCCTTCATCACCGGCGAGAAGCGCGCGATCGCGCCGCAACGCAGATAATCGCCGTAAGCGAATCCACCGGGCAGCACGATTGCATCATAACCCGCAAGCGAGCTCTCTTTGTGCCAGACAAACTCCGCGCGCACTCCTTCGATGCCGTTCAACGCGGCCGTGCAATCCTGGTCGCAATTCGAGCCGGGAAACTGGACAACGGCAAACTTCACGCCCCCTGCGCCTCCGCGTTTCTTAGTTCGTAGTCTTCGATCACGGGATTGGACAGAAGGTCGCGGCAAAGCTGATGGAGTCGTGGCTCGAACTCCGCTTCGTCGCCCTCCACCTCGATCTCGAGATATTTGCCGATGCGGACGCTCCGCACTTCCGGCATACCGAGGTGCTGCATCGCTTCCTGGACCGCGGCGCCTTGTGGATCGAGCACCGCAGCTTTCGGTCGAACAACGACGTGAAACTTCATCAGCTGAATATCCGCAGACATTTTGCGATGCCAAGTGCGTGTCGCGCGCTCGTGTCAAACGCCTTCCGCCGACGGCCCGCTGCCTGTGAAAAGCACCGCTACAGGCGCTCGTCGGCCACTTCGCGCTTCACATCTTTGGGCGCTTTGTCCTCGCGCAACCCGAGGAACACCGGCTGGCGCAGCTTCCCATCCCGTGTCCACTCGGCGAACTTCACCTGCCCCACGAACACGGGATTGATCCAGTGACAGCGGCGCATCATCGCGGGCGTAATGCCTTGCACCCACGCGCCAGCCTGCCTTGACGGAAGGTCGGCGAACGGGCAGTCGTTGCGCCGTTCGTTCTCAAATCTCTCGTGCAGTGACGCGAGCAACTTCCCGTCGAATCCCGTTCCCACCTTGCCCCCGAAAAGGAGACGACCCTCCTCGTAGAAGCCAACGAGCAACGCGCCGAAATACTTCCGCGATCCCGCCGGAGGAGTGTAGCCGCCGATGACGAATTCCTGCTCGTTCAACACCTTCAGCTTGATCCACGCGCCGCTCCGCCGGTCAGGCTCGTAAACGGATTTCCGCAGCTTGCCAATGATGCCCTCAAGTCCCCTCCGCTTCACTTCGCTCAGCAGTTTGAACGGATCGTCGCCGATCTCACCTGAGTAACGAATCGGCTCCGCCGCACGGTCACATAACTGCTGTAGCATTCGCCTCCGCGTCTCCAACGGCTCATTCAGAAGCAGGTGCCCTTCCACCTGAAGCAGATCGAAAACGTAAAAGTACATCGGATGTTCCCTGCCACCCGGCAGATCCCGCCCCTGAAGAAGCTGGAACGATGAACGGCCTTCCTTGTCCAGCGCGACCACTTCGCCATCCACGACGCAATCTTTCGCGGACAATGCTCGCATCGCATCCGCCACTTCGGGGAATCTCGCCGCGAGTTCATTCCCGTTGCGCGAAGTCAGGCTGACGTTCGCGCCGTCTTTTACAGCGACGAGGCGGATGCCATCGAACTTCAGCTCATAAAACCACTGATCGCCGGCCGGTGGTTCGGCGAGCAGCTTCGGCTTCATCGGAACAATGAACCGCGGCTTACCTTTCGGCGACTTCTCGAGTCCCGAGCCAAAGTCGATTCTGCCCGGCGGCGGGCTCTTCTTGCTCTTGGCTACGGGTCGCACGCGCGCGGCCGTTTGCTTTTTAGCTTCGTCGCGATTCGAGTGCCATTCTGCGTCACGCGCGTCGGCGATTTGTTTCATCGTGCGGCCTGTGGAGACGGATTGATCGTCGAGTTTCTTCGGCATCTGTGGGAGCGCTTCGCCCGTCTTGAGAAGGAGCCACTGCGGCTTGCCCGCTTCCATCCGCGTGCGCACGAGGGTCCACTCCCCCTTCGCTTTCTCGCCTTGGAGCACGAGATGCAGCTTGCCTTCGCGCAAGGATTTCAGCGGGTCCTCCCCGTAAACGAAGTAGCTGCCGCGATCCCACAGCATCACGGACCCTCCCCCGTATTGTCCCTGCGGAATCACGCCTTCAAACGTGGCGTATTCGACCGGATGATCTTCCACTTCGACCGCGAGATGTTTTTCGCCCTTGCCCCACGGCAGGCCTTTCGGCACCGCCCACGATTTTAACACGCCTTCCATTTCAAGGCGGAAATCGTAGTGCAACCGCGTTGCGTCGTGCTTTTGAATCACAAAGCTCGACGCGCCTTGCACTGCTTTCGGCAGCGGTTTCCCTCCGGCCGGCTCCGCTGTCACGCCGAAATTGCGCTTCGCTTTATATTCTTTCAGCCCCATCGCTGGCCTCACCCTAAGTCAGCGCGCCAAAAACAAAAACGCCATCGCAGTCACGCGGACTGCGAGGGCGTTTTGCTTCGAGCTCCGCTCTTTTGCGGAGTGGCACGGTGTGCTCAGGACCTATGCGCCGAGACAGCGCACGGTCCAAGGGTTACCGGCGAGAGCGCGATTTGCCGCCGCTCATTCCAGAGGATTTTGCCGACATTTTCCTCGAGGAAGAGCTTCCCTCCCCGTCGCCACTCGATTCGGCTTCTGGGTTCACGAAGCTCTCGGCCAAGTCCGTTAGGCGCTTGTCGGCTTCCCCTTCTTCATCCAGCGTTTCCTGAAGAAGATCTGCCGCTTCCTCTTCGCCGCAGAGCCGCGCCCAGGTGCGGACAGTGCCGTAGCTCGCCATCTCGTAATGCTCGACCTTCTGCGCGGCCGCGATGATCGCCGCGTCCATGACAGCGTCTTCCGCATCCTCTTCCATCATTTCGTTTCCCTCCTCCACGAGGCCTTGCATGGCTTTGCACGTCTTCGCCTTGGCAGGTTTGCCGAGCAGCCCAAAGACCTCCTCAAGCCGCTCCACCTGACGCTGCGTGATCTGCAAGTGCTCCTGCAGCGCGCTCTTCAGGCCTTCGGACGAAGCGTTCTTCGCCATCTTCGGCAGCGCCTTCAGGAGTTGCTTCTCCGCGCTATAAATGTCCTTCAGTTCTTCTTCCAGTAATGTATTGAGTGAGTCGATTTTCATTTCTTTTCTCCCGATTTTTATTGATGACGCCTAACGACGGGTCGTGATCGCCCGGCGCCACGGTCCCGCAACAAAGAAACGTTTCCACACGCGGTGCTGCGTGTGTAAGACCAAAAGACGGCCTCCGTTTTACGCCGCCTGCTCTGCCACGGCCGCCACGGCCATCTCGCCACCGAGAGCTTCGCCGACAGAATAGCGCGTGAAGCGCCGAATGACCATGTTCTCGCCGAGCTCCGCGATCTTGGTCGCGACCAGCTCTTTGATCGTCTGGTCAGGATTTTTGATGAAGGCCTGGTCCATCAGGCACACCGTACTGTAGAATTTGTCGAGCTTACCTTCGACGATTCTCGCGATGACATTCTCGGGCTTGCCTTGCACCTGGCCTTCGTAGATGGCTCGCTCGGAAGTGATCGTCTGGTCCGGGACTTCTTCGCGACTGACGTAAAGTGGATGCGCCGCCGCTATATGCAACGTGACGTCCTTCACAAAATCGCGAAAAATTTCGTTTTTCGCCACGAAATCCGTCTCACAGTTCACCTCCACCAGCACGCCCACCTTGCCCTGAAGGTGGATGTAGGAGGCGACAATACCTTCCTTGGTCGCACGGGAAGATTTTTTGCCTGCGCTCGCGATTCCCTTGGTCCGCAGCGCAGCTTCGGCTTTCTCCAAATCGCCGCTCGCTTCCGTGAGCGCGCGTTTGCAATCCATCATGCCGGCGTTCGTCTTTTCGCGCAGCTGCTTGACGAGTTGAGGATTGATTTCCATGGAGTTAAAAGGTTGAGAATCGAAGATTGGGGGGCGACGAAGCAGATGGTCGATCAACCATCAACTCTCAACCCTCAACTTTTTTGAGCTAGGCGGAAACCCCGGCCATTTCGACCTGCTCACGCACACGGGCTTCACCGCTGGCCGAAACTATCGCGTCCACCAGCTTCTGCAGAACGACCCGGATTGCGCGGATCGCGTCGTCATTACCTGCGATCGGGTAATCGATCAGCTCAGGATCGGCATTGGTGTCGACGATCGCGACCGTGGGAATCCCGAGGCGGCGCGCCTCCAGGACTGCATTTTGTTCGCGCGTGGTGTCGATCACAACCATCGCATCCGGGAGCTTCGCCATCTCGAGAATGCCGTCCAAGTTCCGCTTCAACTTCGCGGCCTCCCGGTTGAGCGCCGCCAGCTCTTGCTTGCCCATCTTTTTAAAGTCAGGGGACTGCTCGATTTCCTCAATGTACTTCAAGCGACCGATGCTCTTCCTGATGGTCGTTAGGTTCGTGAGCGTGCCTCCGAGCCAGCGCTGGTTGACGTAATACTGGCCGCAAGCCATCGCCGCTTCTTTTACCGCCTCCTGCGCCTGCTTTTTGCACCCGACGAACAGAATCTTTCCGCCGCGTCGGGTCACTTCCTGGAGGAAATCGGTCGCGCGTCCTAATTGTTTCACCGTCTCATCGAGATTGATGATGTAAATTTGATTGCGCTGCTCGAAGATGAACGGCTTCATCTTCGGATTCCAGCGCTTGGTCTGGTGACCGAAGTGGACGCCGGCCTCCAGCAATTCGGGAACTAATTCAGTCATTGTCGCCATAGGGTAAAACGCAAGCGCTCCGCGCGAGCGGAGCGGACGTGGAAGATGCCGCAATGGGCGGGATTGGCAACCGGAATTCCTGCGCTCACGCCGGTTTTAACGTTGCCGCGAACCGTCTCAGGCACGCTGAAGAGCGCTTGCCTAGATCAAACGACCACACGGGCGCTCATTCGGCGACTGTAGCTACGTCAGAACAGTTTTTGGAGGGCAGAACGCTGGATGGGCGTTGGGCCTATACTCGACGAGATGATTCCACGCTTCTTTCGACGGCTGCTTTGGCGCGTATGTTGTGCCGATGAATCGCGTTTTCGGCATCGAGACGGAATACGGAATCACGATCAACGGCGCGGAGACGCTCGATGTGGTCGCGGAATCCATTGAGCTGGTTCGCTCCTATACCGAGCACGGGGCGATGATGAAGTGGGATTACGCGCTGGAAGATCCGCATCGCGATGCACGCGGCTTCCGGGCCGCGGAGTTACAGCAAGACACGGACGAGTCGGCCTATTACGAAATCGATAAGAACCGGCCGCTAAGCTTCGAGGAGATCAAGAGCGATCTCGTCCTCTCGAACGGCGCCCGGTTCTATAACGATCACGCGCACCCGGAATACTCCACGCCCGAATGCACGACCTTGCGGCAGATCGTCGCGCAGGACAAAGCGGGCGAGCGCATCGTGGCGGAATGTGCCCGTCGGAGGAACCAGAAGCTGCCGGACGATCAGGAGCTCCGGTTGTACAAGAACAACACGGATTTCATCGGCCATAGCTACGGCTGCCACGACAATTACCTCATTCGCCGCGATGTGCCCTGGGGTCGCGTCGTCACGGGGGTTTTGCCGTTTCTGATCACGCGTCAGATTTTCGCGGGCGCGGGAAAGCTCGGGATTGAAGCGGAAAGCGCGGCCAGCCAGCCGGGCGTTTACCAGATCTCACAACGATCGGATTTTTTCAGCGTGCTCGTGAGCATCGATACGATGAACAAGCGGCCCCTCGTCAACACGCGCGATGAGCCCCACGCCGACGCGAGCAAGTATCGCCGCTTTCACGTGATCATCGGCGACGCGAACATGAGCGAATGGGCGACGGCGTTGAAGATCGGAACGACGGCGCTCGTCCTCGAGCTGATCGAACGCGGCGAAGCGCCGGAGATCGAGATTGCGCAGCCGATTAACGCGACGAAATCGATCAGCCGCGATCAAAATTACGATTGGATCTTGGAACTGCGCGAGGGGCGCAAGATTTCCGCGATCGATGTGCAGCGACTTTATCTCAAGGCGGTGCAGGAGAGCGAACGCGCGTCCACTCCGGAGAGATCGTGGCTGCTGACCGAATGGGAGAACGTGCTGAACGATCTTCAGCGCGATGTCTCGTTAGCCTGCGATCGTGTCGACTGGGTCGCGAAAAAGTTCCTGCTTAACGCGCTCCAGGCGGAGGAAGGTTTGCTGTGGAGCGATGCCTGGCTCCAGGCGATTGATCTCGAATATCATAACGTCACGCCGGAGCAGGGCCTTTTCTTTGAACTGCTCCGGCAAGGCACGATGCGCCGCATTGTCAGTGAAGCGGAAATCAAGGCGGCGATTTTCGCGCCGCCTGAGACGACTCGCGGTTTTTTCCGCGGACGGTCAGTCGCGAAATTCAATGAGCATATTGAGTCGATCCAGTGGGACGAAATTGTCTTCGCGGACGGACGTTGCAAGCATCGTATTCCGTTGCCGGAAGTGACAGCGGACGAGCGTCTCAGGGCGCTCAATGACGCCGTGCGCAACGGCGAAAATTTCGCTGAGTTTGCACAGCTCCTAACGATTGTTGCGAAGCGTTAGCGTCAACCTGGCGGTTACGACCAGGTGATCAGGCGCAGTTCATGCGCTTGCATCAAGTGCGGATGCGTGGGCACGACGCGGACCGCGAAAGCGTAGGTGCCACTTTCGGAAGCGGGGACGGAACCGTGATAAACGTAGTGGCCATTGTTGCCCTCGTGGTGCGCACTTTCCTGGAGCACAATCAGGGCAGGATTCGAAACATCGTCGCTTCCGGGCTCGCCGTAATAAGCTTCCACGCGCACATGTTTCGGAGAAACGGCGCCAAGATGCAGCTTCGCGGTGACTTCCAATAAATCACCGACCAGAATGTTGTGGCGGTCTTCGTTGCCGACCTGCACATCGTAAATTTGCACCTGACTCCAATCGCGGCGCATCTGCGCCTTCCACTGGCTTAACTCGTTCGCCGGCTGGCAGTCGTTGCGTTCGAATTCCTCCAGCGCTTTCGCCGCCGGCGTGTAGAGCTTCTCGGCATACTCCTTCACCATGCGATGCGTGTTGAAGACGGGCGTCACGCTGCGAATCGATTCTCGCATCAGCTGCAGCCAGGCGAGCGGCAGCTTTCCGTCCGGCTTGGCATAATAGAGCGGCACGATCTGATTTTCGAGGAGCTGATAAAGGCTCGTTGTGTCGCTCGAGTTTTGAAACTCGGCCGTGCCGGATTTGATCTCGACGCTAATCGCCCAACCGTTTTTGCCGTTGTAGCTCTCGCACCACCAGCCATCGAGCACGCTCAGATTCAGACCGCCATTCGGCGGCAACTTCATTCCACTTGTCCCGCTCGCCTCCAATGGACGCAGCGGGTTGTTCAGCCAAAGATCCACACCCTGGACGAGACGGCGCGCGATGTAGGTATCGTAGTCTTCGACGAAAACGATGCGATTTTCGAGCCCGCTCTCGCGGCTGAACTTGTAGACCTGCTGGATGAGCGCTTTGCCGCCGTCGTCGCGCGGATGTGATTTGCCGGCGAAAATGAATTGTACCGGCCGCGTCTCGTCGTTCAGCAGCCGCGTGAGCCGTTCCTTATCCGAGAATAAGAGCGCGCCGCGTTTGTAGGTCGCGAAGCGCCGCGCAAAGCCGATCGTGAGAATCTCCGGATCGAGCACCTGATTGATTTTGCGAATCGCTTCCGGCGATTCCCCGACGCGTTCGGCGCGGACCCGCATGCGCTCGCGCACGAAATTCACGAGACGCAGCTTCAGCGTCTGGTGTGTTTCCCAAAGCTGCGCGTCCGGGATGTCGATCACGCCACGCCAGAATTCGACGTCGGTGAGGCGTTCTTCCCAATCGCCGAGGTACTTGGTGTAAAGGGCGGAGAACTCCGGCGCCATCCACGTTTTCGTGTGGATCCCGTTCGTGATGCTGGTGATCGGCACTTCCTGCACCGGCACACCGGCCCACACGTTCTTCCAAAGCCCGCGACTCACTTCGCCGTGCAATTTGCTGACGCCGTTCGCGTGGCGGCTCGCGCGCAATGCCAGGATCGTCATGCTGAAGGGATCGTCCGCGTTCAGTCGTGATTGGCCGAACGAGAAGAGCTCCTCGAACGGCATCCCGAGTTCGTTCGCAAAATCGCCGAAGTAACGCCGCATCATCTCGCGCGGGAAAGCATCGTTTCCCGCCGGGACTGGTGTGTGCGTAGTGAAAACATTGGCCGCCGCGACGACCTGCAATGCGGCGTAGAACTCGAGTTGCTCCTCGTGATGGAGCACCCGAATCCGCTCCAGGGCGAGGAAGGCCGAGTGGCCTTCGTTCATGTGAAAGACCTGCGCGTCGATCCCGAGCGCGGAAAGCGCGCGCACGCCGCCGATGCCGAGCATCATCTCCTGGCGCATGCGCATCTCGAGATCGCCGCCGTAAAGTTCCGCGGTGATCAGGCGGTCCTCGGGCGAGTTCTCCGCCACATCGGTGTCGAGCAGGTAAAGATTAATCCGGCCGACGTGGAGCTCCCAAATTTTCGCGCAAACATCACGGTCGAGGATGCGGACGGAAACAAGGACGCGCGCGTTGTTCCGGCGCACTTCGCGGATCGGCAGGTGATGAAAATTTTGATTGAGACTGACCGCTTCCTGAATCCCTTCGTTGTCGATCTGCTGCTTGAAGTACCCATGGCGGTAAAGCAGTCCGATGGCGACAAAGTTCAGGTCGAGATCGCTGGCCGATTTACAATGATCGCCCGCTAAAATCCCGAGACCGCCGGAGTAATTCGGGATGGATTCGTGAAAGCCAAACTCCGCGGAAAAATACGCGATTGGCTTCTTGATTGCGCTGCCGTTGCCGGTCTTACCGTAGGTGTCCGTGCGCGCGAGATAATTCCGGAAAGCCTCGTGGACCTGTTTCAGCTCGCGTAGGAAATCATCGTCCTGTGAGACTTCCACGAGCCGAGCCTGACGCGACAATTGAAGCATGCGAACGGGATTGTGATTCGTTCGATCCCACAACTCCGGGTCGAGATGGCGGAAAAGCCGACGGGCCGACGGCTCCCACGTCCACCAGACATTGAAGACCATCTCGCGCAGCGGCTCGAGCGCCGGCGGCAGCTTGGGAATGACATTGTAGGTAAGGAACTTTGGCATGGCGGAAGAAAGCGGTTTCTACGAGGGCGAGATATTGTCACGAACCACCCAAGCAGCAAGCGTTCCGTCAGCGGCGCTAGAGTTCGTGCGCCGGAGCCATAACCAAGCCGACCAGCACGCCGGTGAAAAGCCCACAAAGATGCGCGGCCATGCTGACTTGTGGCGTGAACAAGTCAAAGGCCGTTTGCATTGCGACAATCAGTAAAATACTGAGCAGACGCCGCCGCGCGACGGGCGCGTGCCGGTGACCGAGCAGCAACCCGGCCCACACGCCGACCAGACCCATCACGCAACCAGACGCGCCGACCAGGAAGTCCGCTTGCGTCAGGCCCAGCCGCCAGAGTGTGATCACCCCAGCGCTCGAGCCGAGTCCCGAGACGATGTAACAAATGGAAAAGCGAAATGAGCCGATCGCCGCCTCCAGTGACGGCCCGAGCACGTAGAGCGCGTAACAGTTAAAGAGCAAATGCAGCACTCCGTAATGAAGGAACAAAGCCGAGAGCAATCGCCAGTATTGGCCTCCGGAAAAAACAGCGGAAGGCTCGAGTGCGCCGAGCCGGTGCAAAGTGAAATCGTTCGTTGACCCGCCAAGCGCGAGCTCGACGGAGAACATCGCCACATTCAGCGCGATGAAGAGCATCACCGCGGATGCGGGCCGCGCCGCGCGTGGAGCAAGCAGTGAGCCGGCCTGCTTCTCCGCGTTCCGTTCGAAGTGCGAAACGGTCGCTGCTTCAAATGGAGTCAGCGAAACCGGCCCGAGCACTCCGTCGCCGGCGAGCCGATTCTTTGCATCGGCGCGGATCATCGCGTCGGTCGTTTTGTCCTGCAGTCGTCGCAATCGAATGCCAGCGTCGTGGGTCGCTCCGGCCGCAAGTTCACTTGTCCCAATCCAAAACTCCTTCGCATCGCGGGAAAGCCGTCGCAGTCCGTCCGCGAACAACGACCGCAGGGCCGTTGTCCTTCCGCAAAAGGCGAAGAGCAACATGAGACTGCCGAGAAATGTTTGCTGATGAACAGGCGAGACAAGCAGGTGCGCGGAGCGTCTGAATTCTGTGATGAGCTGCTCGCGTCTGCCGGTCTCACCCAGTGAACGGAAGTAGAGCGACAAGAGCACCGGATCTTCGCCGAGTCCCATTCCTGGCAGGTTCCGTTGCGACCACGTCACAAGACCCTCCCAATCTCCTGCGATCCGAAACAGATGCGCGGCGGCCCGTTTTCCCGCACGTCCGTTCGTGCCGGCGAGTTCCGTGAGGATCTGCTTCGCGTCCGCTTGTTTCCCGAGCTGCGCTAACTCCAGCCCGCGCATCAGACGCCGCTCATCGCGCAATCCTTCCAGCGGATGGAGAAAGCGAAGCAGACCGACGATGCGCCCCGCGCTGGAAAAGCGCTGCTCCGCGGCAAACTCCGCAGCGCGGCGCAATCCGAACGCGGGCAGAAATAAGAGAAGCAACCACGCACCGCCGCCGACAAAGCCGGCGTTGCGCGGAGTGATGGTGATGGCAAATGCGGTAACGACAAGCACCGCGACGGCCGCGAGGCGCCAACTCCCGTCGAGTGCGGCGCCGCGCGATGTTCGCGCGAGTACGATCAGCGGGGAGACACAGGCGATGAAAAGAAGGATCTGATTGAGATCGAGCACTGAATTATCGTTTTTCCTCAAGCCTCAGCCTTTAAACTTTAGACGTTCGGCTCGACGTTCAGCGTTCGACCTCGCAAGGAGAAGATGCTCAGATGTCCGATGTCCACCGCTCAAGATCAACCTCGAATGGCAGAAGCTGAGAAGCGCATCACAGTCACGAACTATCTCGAGGTCATTTCCTCCTGGTGTTTCTGGGCGGCGCCGGCCTGGGCAGAACTGCAGCAACGTTACGCCGGACGAGTCGCCTTTCAGTGGAAGATTGCGCTGATGGATGCTTCGGGTTTTCCGAAGACGCGCGAGCAGACCGAGTGGTTCTACCGCCGCAGCGGGATGATGATGCGCTCGCCATTTATGTTAAAGCCGGGCTGGTTCCAGCCGGACCTTCAGGAATGTCTCGCGCCGAATCTCATCGCCGAAGCCGCCCGGGATTTTGGCGTGAACGACGACCGCGTCTGGGTGGCGCTGATGACGGCGACGGTGCGCAAGGGCATGCAAACCGGCGACTGGGAGACGGCGGCCGAGATCGGCGCGAAAGCGGCAAATCTCGACAAACCGAAGCTGCTGGCGCACGCCCGTTCCGTGGAAGTGGAAGTGCGGGCGCGCACGAGCACCGCGGAATTCCATGCGCTCCAGGTGACGCAGCGCCCTACGTTTCTCGTCGAGAGCGAGATCGGCGATCGCGCCGTCTTCTCCGGCTTCGCGAAGCTGGAGCCGCTCGCGGTAACGATTGATGCGATGCTGGATGATCTCCTTTCCTACGAAGCACACGCCGCCCATTTTGGTTTGCCACCCGAGGCGTAGCTACTTGCTTTGCGCGGAAGGTTTTTGTACCCTCCCGTTTTGAATCCGGTGGAAATAAAAAACATCCTGACCGTGCGCCCTTTTGTTCCTTGCGAGTCCATATAAACGACGGGAAGCACTTGGACATCCCTCATCCGGAGCTGGCCTTCCTTTCGCGCATTTCGCTGCACGTCGGCGAAGGTGTTACCGATCCGAGGACGGAAATTCCGCCGCGCACCAGCATGGTTTCACCGCTTCACGTTGTCCGGCTCGAGCCCCTCGTCGCGGCCTGAAGATTGTCTTGCCAGCGCGCGCTTGTTGCTCTCAAGTTCCACTCGGCCCGCCCAGGCGGGCCCGTCGTCGCAGTCCATCGCAGCCGCGACGAGGCAGGAGTGTTCGGATGGTGACCGCCAGCCGGGGGACTTGCGACAGAATGTTAAACGGCGCGCGGCCCACTCCCCGTTCGCTGGCCTCTTGGAGCTAGATTTAAACTGCAACCACAAATTCGTGTAAACGGCCGGATTCGCGCACGCGACGTCCGGGTCATCATGAGCGCCAGCGGCGAGCAACTCGGCGTCATGAAATTATCTGACGCCATTCGCAAGGCGCAGGGGCTCGGGCTCGACCTGGTGGAAGTGGCCCCGACCGCAAATCCCCCAGTCTGCAAGATCGTCGATTTCGGCAAGTTCCGTTACGACATCTCGAAGCAGGAGAAGGAAAAGAAATCCTCCGGGACAAAGCTGAAGGAGATCAAGTTTCGGGTAAATATCGACGATCACGATTACCTGACGAAAATCCGTCATGGCGAAGCGTTCCTCGACAAGGGGAACAAGGTGCGCGTGCAATTGCAATTCCGCGGCCGTGAAATGGCGCACCAGGAATTCGGAATGCAGCTGATGTACAAAGTGCGCGACGATTTGAATGGCATGTCGCAAGTGGAGATGGAGCCGAAGATCGCCGGACGTAACATCACCATGACGCTTTCCCCGCTTCCTTCCGCGCGCCGCAAACGCCGCTTTTCTGTGGAAGCGGATGATGCCGACGCGGAGAAAGAGGAGCAAAACGGCGCGGACGACGAGTCGTAGCCGGAGCGCCGTCGTTGCGATCAAGGCAGATTCGCTGCCGGAATGCGGCGGCAGCGCTCGCGCTCTACCCTCCCGCGGAAACTTTGGCTTGCTGTTCCGCGGGGGCCGGCACTTCCTGCACCACCACTTCGTTCAGGCGCGAAATCGACACGGCTCTCCCGCTTGTTTCGTTCACCCGGAGAAGCGCGCCACATAAGCGGACCTCGCCTTTTGCCACTGGAAAAGGCGCCGGCAAATTCGAGATGAAGCGGTTGACGATCGGATCAATGGCCCGGCCCAGAATGGATTCCGCAGGCCCGCACATTCCCGCATCACACAGGAACGCAGTGCCTCCGGGGAAGATCTGCTCATCGGCGGTTTGCACATGTGTGTGCGTTCCAATTACGGCCGAGACTCGCCCGTCGAGAAAACGTCCGAGCGCAATCTTCTCGCTCGTGGTTTCTCCGTGTGCATCCACGAAAATGACCGCCGTCTCACCGCGCATTTCCGCGACGGCGACGTCTATTGCTTCGAACGGATTCTCGAGGATCGGCTGCATAAACGTGCGTGCCTGCACGTTGATCACACCGACTTTTCCTTTCGCGGTCTCCAGCACGATTGAACCACTGCCTGGCGCGCCCGCCGGGTAATTGATCGGTCGCAGCAGACGCGGCTCCGTGCCGATAAAGGGGATGATCTCCTTCTGGTCCCAGATGTGATCGCCGGTCGTGATAACGGAGGCCCCGGCGCGCAGCAGGTCGATCGTGATCTTCGGCGTGATCCCGCGCCCGGCGGCCGCGTTTTCCCCGTTCACCACCACGAAATCGATCGCGTGTTGCTGCTTGAGAATAGGGAGTCGTGCGATGACGGCGCTGCGTCCCGGCTCACCGACGATGTCGCCCAGGAAGAGAATCGTCAGCATTGGCGGAACCTCGTGTTAAATACTTTGAAGTCCAAATTGTGATCCGCTTGCTTCTTCGAAACGCCTCGCTTCTGACCACCGCCGCGCTGGCTCTCGTCGCGGGCGACGCGTGCGCGGCCGAGAACATCAGCCCCGTGGGCAAATCGCCGGATTGGGCGGTGCTCGAGCGTTTTCAGGAGACGATGACGCACGACGAGTTTACCAGCGCGCTCGAAAACGTTTACTGCACGCGCGGCGTTCCTGCGGAGTTCATCCAGGTCGATGCGAGCGAGGCGCGCGTCCTCCTGGACAAAGACGAGCAACGGTGGTTCACACTTCGTTTTTCACCTAATGAGCACTCGAGCAAAGCTGCGAGGAGATCATGGAAGCGCGCTGCCTCCCTGCGGCGGGCGCCGAAGGGTCGCGAGCTCGCCGGAGTGAAGATTGCGATCGATCCCGGCCATATTGGCGGCACCTGGGCGCAGATGGAAGAACGGTGGTTTCAGGTGGGCGACAGCAAGCCGATCCAGGAAGGCGACATGACGTTGGTCGTCGCGCAGCTCGTCGCACCAAAATTGCGCAAGCTCGGCGCGACTGTGTCGCTCTTGCGCGAAAAACTCGCGCCGGTTACGCGGAAGCGGCCGGACGATTTCAAGGACGTTTCGAAAGAAATCCTCCGCCGCGCAGGAGTAGTGCAGCCGCGGGAGGATTTCGCCGGCTCGGCGGATCCGGAAAAGGAAAACACCATGCGCTGGCAAAATGAATTGCTGTTTTACCGCAATAGCGAAATCCGCCAGCGCGCCGAGATTGTGAACACGCAGCTGAAGCCAGATCTTGTTCTCTGCCTCCACTTCAACGCCGAGGCCTGGGACGATCCGCGGAATCCGCGGCTCATCGAGCGCAACCATCTCCACCTGCTCGTGAACGGCTCCTATCTGCCGCCCGAGCTCGAGTTCGATGATGTTCGCTTCGAGATGATCCGCCGGTTGCTGAGCCGCACGAGCGAAGAAGAGCTCCCGCTCAGCGAAATATGTGCCGAGGCCATGGCGCGCCGGACACAGCTCCCCCCGTATGAATACACGACGGACAACGTCACAAAGCTCGGCCGCACCGGTTATGTTTATGCGCGAAATCTGCTCGCGACGCGTCTTTACCAATGTCCGGTCGTTTACTTCGAGCCCTATGTCATGAACAGCGACGAGTTCTTCTGGCGGGCGCAGGCCGGCGATTACGAAGGCATTCGAAATGTGAACGGCACTGATCGCCCGAGCCTTTTCCGCGAGTACGCGCAGGGCGTAGTAGACGGTCTGGTCGAGTACTACCGTGCGGCGAGAAAGTAGCCGGTTGTAGAGGCGCTTGTGTCAAGCGCCGCTACAATTGCTGCACCGCGCGCGCGATCTCCTCCAGCGTCACATCGCTCGTCAGACGCGCTGATCCGAGCGCCGGCGTCACAACAAATCGCACCTCGCCACGTTCGAATTTCTTGTCCGCGCGGACGGCTGCTGGAATCTGCTCACGCGGGAAGTTATTCGGCAGTCGCGTCGGCAAATCGAACCGCCGCAATAAGCGCAAAACAGTCTGGCGTTCTGCTTCGCTTAAACCTGCTTTCCGGACCGAAATCTCGCAGGCCGCGACTATTCCGAGGCTCACGGCCTCCCCATGAAGAAGTGGGCCAAACCCCGCCACTTGTTCGATCGCATGCCCGACTGTGTGTCCGAAGTTTAGGATGGCGCGTTCCCCGAAAACATCCTGTTCATCGCGCGCGATGATCCTCGCTTTGATCGCGATGTTGCGCGCGATCAATTGGGCGAAATTACCGCGATCGAATTGTTCCAGGGCTTCGAAGAGCGAGATGTCAGCGATCACCGCATGTTTGATCACTTCGGCAAAACCCTGGTTCAGCTCGCGAGCCGGTAACGTTTGCAGCGCTTCTGTATCTGCCAGCACAAGCATCGGCTGATGAATCGTGCCTAACAAGTTTTTCCCGGCCTGAATGTTCACTGCCGTCTTGCCGCCAATCGAGCTGTCGACCTGCGCCAGCAGCGTGGTCGGAACCTGTACGTATGGAATACCCCGATGGAATACGGCCGCCGCGAACCCAGCCAGATCGCCCACGACTCCACCGCCGAGCGCGACGACAAAAGACGTCCGATCCAGACCCGCTGCGGCCATCCGTTCGCAGACCACGCCAAGCTGCCGGAGCGATTTCGATATCTCCCCCGCCGGTATCGTAATCAGCGTTGGCTGAAACTCAGCGCCTGCGAGACTCTGCTCGACGACTCGCGCGAAACGGCCGGCGGTATTTTCATCCGCGATCAGAGCGCAGCCCGGCCCGCGCACCAACTCCCGCGTCAACTCACCGGTTAGCGCGAGCAAGCCCGAGCCGATCAGCGCATCATATCGGCTCGCGCCGACTCGAATGGCCACACGC
>JACCTI010000007.1 GCA_013812515.1 Chthoniobacterales bacterium | reverse complement strand
AACACCACCGGAAATCCCGGCATGGCGACCGGCGGAATGGGCGATGTGCTAACAGGGGTCTGCGCCGCGCTCATCACGCAGAAACTCACAGCGTACGATGCGGCTCGCACCGGCGCATGGGTCTGCGGGCGCGCGGCTGAGATCGCAATCTTCAACGGAACAGCGAGCGAGCAGTCACTTCTGCCGAGCGATCTTCTCATGCATCTCGGCGCGGCTTTCCGCGAACTCGCCTGACTTAATTCCCCTCACCAGCAATGAGCTGCTGAAAGCGCGCCTCATTGCGAAGCGGATCCCAAACCCAACGCGCGCGCAGATCGTTCAGCGTCACGCTGTAAAGCGCGCTGTCGACTGCGCCCGGTGTTTTGATCAGCCGCTCCAACAACCGCAGCGCGAGATCGGCCTCGCCGACACGGGCGTAAATGAGCGCAAGGACGGAGTTCATGATCGCGCCGTCGAACGCATCCTTTGATTCCGGCATCAGCTCCACCGCGCGCCGGCCCTCCTCCATCGCCGTTTCTTTCCGGCCGAGAAACGCAGAGAGCAGCCCCAGGTTAGCGTGACGGGTCGCGTCGTCGGGGGATTCCTGCACCGCGGCCTCAAAACCCGGGACTGCCGACTGAAAGCTTGCTTGTGCTTGCGCGGAATCCCCTTTCGCAAGAGCGATGCACCCTTGGAGAAATGTTTTCGCAGTCATCTGGCCATTCAGATACGAAACGCCTTCCAGAGGCGAGGCAACTAACGACTGCTCGGCCGCGGCGAAGTCGCGCTCAATCATCGCAACGTCCCAGCGGCCGGCCGTCACGTTGCCGTCCGGATCCACGCCCGGCGGGATTTGCGCGAGCGTTGTTTTCAGCGCGGTGGTGCTCCCTCGCGCCCAGAAGTCGACGTAAGCGGCCTGGATTCTCGAATTGGTTGAATCCGGGGCCAGGGCGCGCAATCGCTCCGCCGCTCGCTCTGCTTCCGGCCATCGCCGCATGGCCGTGTAGGTGAATAACAGATTCCGGACGATGTTCGCATTCTGCGGATCGACTTCTTCCACCTGCTCGTACGATTTCGCTGCTTCCGGCCACTTCCCTTGCCGGCGCTGGATCGCAGCCATCAAAGAGCGGACATTGCCGTCATTCGGCAGCGTCTGCAGGGCAAGCCGGAATTCCTCCAAGGCGCGGTCGTAATCGCGTTCGATCCAATAATGATAGAGGCCGAGCGCGACATGGCCTTCACCCAAATCCGGCTGGAGGCGCAAAGCTTCCTGCGCTCCGGCGAGCAGCTTCGTCTTCCAAGCGTCTGTCGGTTCGTAGTAATGAAAAATTGCGCCACGCGTGGTAGCAAGGCGCGCATGCGCGAGCGCGAAGTCCGGGTCCAGCGCAAGGGCGCTGGTGTAGAGTTGCTCCGCGGTTTTGTAATCCTGCAAGAGCGTGTCAGGACCCGTTTCATACTGCCGCGCTCGCAGGTAAAGAACGTAAGCGTCCGCGTTCTCTGTCGGCTTCGTTTGCACGCGGGCTTTCTCTGCCGGCGTGAGCGTAGCGCGCAGTTTCTCCGCGATCTCGGTCGCGAGTTCGCCCTGCAACGTCAGCGCATCAGAGATCGTGCGATCATACGATTCCGCCCAAAGATGATGATCCGCGAGCGCGTCGAGCAATTGCACACTGACCTTCACGCGATTGCCCGAGCCGCGCACGCTTCCTTCGAGAATGTTGGCCGCGCCGAGCGCCTTCGCGATTTCTCGAATGTTCGTTTTCTCCGCTCCTTTGTAACGCATGACGGACGTGCGGCTGATGACCTTCAAGTCACGGATTTTCGCAAGGCTCGTCAGGATGTCGTCTTGAATCCCGTCAGCAAAAAACGCCTTCTCTTTGTCTTCACTGAAGTTATCGAATGGCAAAACCGCGATGCTCTTTTCCCCTGCGTTTGATCTCTCCTGCCGGACTTTCGAACGGAATCGATCGAACACGAGCACAGCGATCGCCAGAGTCAGAACGCAAATGATAAGGAAGTCGATCTTGCGGCCGGAGGCGCGAGTGATCGCCGTTTCCGGCGGCACATCTTCCGTGCGAACGATTCCCTCGGAGGTCAGCTCGAACATCCAGGCCCAGACCAGGGCGAAAGGAAATCCGGCCAGCAGCAGCACAATGATCAGCCGGACCGCCCAGGCGGGTGTCTCAAAAAACGGCAGAGTCTGCGTCGCGATTTGGATCAGCAACCAGGCGGCGGCGGCATAACCTACGGCCGCGCGGTAGATGTTGCGGCGTCTCAGCTCGCGAAAGAATCTCTTCGGGTTCACGCGTTGCTTTCGCTCGATCTTAGGGGTGAGGCGAAGTGGCTAGAGAAAACGCGGTAGCACTCGCCTTGCGAAGTCTTAATGTGCGCGCTCGATTACGCAGCACAGAATACTGAGGCCCGCGATCATCTCAAGCATCGACGGTACAACGAGCGAACCGTTGAGACGCAGTTCGCGGGACACGGTGGTCATCGCCACAGGGACGTGTCTATTTTGATGCGCGAGTCGCGCCGAAATCGGAGAGAACGTAACCGGCGTCGCACACTGGACCGCGGCGATCGAGCGCAGAGAGTGAGCGCGCGCGGTTGTGGAGGCGCTACAACGAGCGAGCGGTGGAGACGCGGTCGCTGGACACGATGGTCATTGGCATATGACGGCTCGGAGCAAAGCGCGCTTGAAGTGCTACCGTTTCTGCAATGGCATTTGACCTCGAATCAAACTACAAGCCACGCGGCGATCAGGCGCAGGCCATCGCCAAGCTGCTGAAATCCGTCCGGACAGGCAATCGGCATCAGACGCTGCTCGGCGTCACCGGTTCGGGCAAGACCTTCACAATGGCGAACGTAATCAAGGAGTTGGATCGGCCGGCGCTTATCATCTCGCACAACAAAACGCTCGCGGCGCAGCTCTACTCCGAGTTCAAGCAATTTTTTCCGCACAACGCGGTCGAGTATTTCGTGAGCTACTTCGATTACTACCAGCCCGAGGCATACATCCCACGCAGCGACACCTACATCGAGAAGGATTCCTCGATTAACGAGGAGATCGAGCGGCTCCGGCTCTCTGCCACCAGCGCATTGCTTTCCCGCCGTGACACGATTGTCGTTGCGAGCGTCTCCTGCATTTACGGCGTCACCTCGCCCGAGGATTACCTGCGCATGCTCCTGACCGTGAAGAAGGGACAGCAGATCTCCCGTGAAGCGGTGCTCACTCGTCTGATCGACATGCTCTACGAGCGCAATGACATGAACTTCTCCCGCGGCAAGTTCCGAGTGCGCGGCGATGTCGTTGAAGTTTATCCCGCGACCGCGGACGAGGAGGCGATCCGGCTCGAGTTTTTCGGCGATGAGATCGATGCGATCACGCGCTTCGATCCGCTGACCGGGCACGCGCACGAAGGTCTCAGCGTGATCACGTTTTATCCGGCAAAGCAGTTCGTTACGCCAGCGGACAAGTTGAACCGGGCGCTCGCCTCGATCCGGAACGAGCTTGATCACCGCATCGTTGAGCTGGAATCCCAGAGCCGATTACTGGAAGCGCAGCGGCTGAAAATGCGGACGGAATACGATCTCGAAATGTTGCAGGAAATGGGTTTCTGCAACGGCATCGAGAACTATTCGCGCCATCTCTCCGGTCGGATGCCGGGCTCAAAGCCGTTCACCTTGCTCGACTTTTTCCCGAAGGATTACCTACTCGTGATCGACGAGTCGCACGCGACCATTCCGCAGATCGGCGGGATGTATGAAGGCGATCGTTCTCGCAAGACGGTGCTGGTCGAGTACGGTTTTCGGCTGCCGAGCGCGCTCGATAATCGTCCGCTGAATTTCAAGGAGTTCATGGGAATGGCGAACCAGCTCGCGTACGTCAGCGCCACGCCCGCGGAGTTCGAGATTCAGAACAGCGTTGTCGGGAACGCCGGATATTTTCCGCATAAGCGCGCGCGGATCGGCGAAGATGAATCTATACCGGCGCTTGTCGCCGGCGAAGACGTCGCGCAGGCGTCCCGCTTGCGGCCTAACAACCACGCCAGCGGGACGCATGCGCTACTTTCGCGCACAGATCAGCCTCCGGAGGAATTCGATGTCCACACGCCCGGCATGCCGCTCGTCGTTGAACAGATTATCCGCCCGACTGGTTTGCTCGATCCGAAGATCACGCTCAAGCCGCTCAAGAACCAGATCGACGAGACGATCGAGCTTTGCCGCCACCGAGTGGAAAAACAGGAACGCGTGCTGGTCACGACGTTAACGAAACGCACGGCGGAAGATCTGTCCGATTACCTGCGCGACGTCGGTTTGAAGGTGCGCTACCTCCACAGCGATATCGACACGATCGAACGCGTGGAGATTCTGCGCTCCTTACGCGCGGGTGATTTCGACATTCTGGTCGGAATCAATCTCCTCCGCGAAGGCCTTGACCTGCCTGAAGTCTCGTTAGTCTGCATCCTCGATGCGGACAAGGAAGGTTTTCTGCGTAGCCAAACGTCGCTGATTCAAACCGCCGGACGCGCGGCCCGCCACATCAACGGCGAGGTCGTGCTCTTTGCCGACATCGTCACGCAAAGCATGGAGGCGTTAATTTCGATCTCCGATTACCGCCGGACAAAGCAGATGGAGTATAACGAGAAGCACGGAATCACTCCGCAGACCGTCCGCCGCGCCGTGCAGGAAAGCTTGCACACGATCTTACGTGGTCGCGAAATCGCTGCGTCGGTTGTGCAGGAAGCGGGCGGCGACTTCAATCTGACGGAGCTGTTGCGCGAGCTTGAAGAGGAGATGCAACAAGCCTCCGCCAATCTGGAGTTCGAGCGCGCCGCGCTCCTGCGCGACCAGATCATGGAGGTGAAAAACGGCACTGGGTTGAGCAAGATCGAACCGAAACGCAAGCCGGTGAAATATTCGCGCAGCGGCCACGGCGGCACGCCGCGCCGGCGCGGGTCACGGGTTTAGCGAGTCCGGTTCACCCTTCTTCACGACAAACGGCGGGCGCCGAATGGGGTCGGTGCACGCGGTGTCGAGTCCTTCTACGGAGCCGCGTGCGAGGAATTCGGCCATAATGTTGTCAACGCATGGCGCCATGCCGCCATAGGAATGACTGCCATACCGCGCGACGACATGCCGGCTTCGCGAGAGATGGCTCGCCACCTCCTCCGCCGCGCTGGGCGGCGTGGCTGGATCAAGAAAACCGGAGATGAGCAAAGTCGGAACGTCAGACTTCACCGGGCCGTGATAGCCGTCCGGCATTTCCGCCCGCGGCATCAGTACAGCCGCGCGTTGAAGTTGCCGGAAGTAATCGTCGCGCAGGAAAGTCCCGCTGGAGGCGCGCGCAATCTCTTTTTCGTCGCTCACGGCCACGTCCTCGGAGCTGCTGACCGCGAGGAAGACTCCCACGCTGACAATTTTCGGGAAAGTCCGGCGAACCGAGAGCGCTGCTTCGCAAGCGGAGCGTAGTCACCGTTGAAGGCCTGATGAATCAGGAGCGGCAGTTCGGCGCTGCCATCGATGGATTGCAGCAAGCTGCGAATCGTCGGGGCTACGGCGGCCCGCGTGATTTTCACATGCGCGACTTCGCCTTTCCCGTCGACCTCGATTCCCTTTCAAGACGCGCGAAGACGGCTTCAAACTCGTCGTTTAAATTCGGGAACGCAGCGTGGCAGGTCGGATCGGCGGCGCAATCTTCGCAAAGAAGATCCCAAGAACGTTGGGCGTCACGCGCCATTGGAAGGGTCAGCGGCGTGGTGATGGGCGTGACGCCTTTCAAGATCACAGCGCGGACGCGATCCGGGAATTGCCGCATGTAAACCTGTGCGGTGCGGGTTCCGTATGATGTCCCGAAAAGGTTGATGCGTTCATAGCCAAGGGCTGCGCGAACCTCGTCGATGTCAGCCATCGCAAGGACGGACGTGTAAAACCGCAGATCGGCGTGCTCCTGCCACCGCGCAACGCATTGCCGGAGCGCCCTCAGCGGAAGCAGATCGCGGAGGTGATCCTGCGCACTGCGACCATAAAGATCACACGACAGTGGATTCGATCCGCCGGTCCCGCGCTGATCGACCAGGACAATGTCCCGACGGGCTCGAACCTGCGCGAAAGTCCGTGCAATGAACTTCGCGTTGTCGGTCGCAGCCTGTCCCGGCCCGCCGGCCAGGATGAAAAGTGGATCAGGTTCCCGTTCCGCCGCGCGCGCGGCAAGCACCACGATTTTCAACGGAATACGGCGACCATTCGAGTCCGCTCTGTTTTCAAGAACTTCGTAAGTCCCGCAGCGAACTTCACCTTCGACACCATCGATTGCGCAAGGCTTCGACTCCCACGGCGCGACCTTTGGCGGAGTGAAGGCAGCGAGCAGGAAAACGCAGCTGGTTACCCAAACCAATCCGGTTACGCAACGTCCAAACACTGCGCACATTAAGTGTGTGGACTGCATTGGTGAAAAGGGGAATTTGCTCAACGCTCGACCGCAACGCCTCGGGCGTGTGTTCGACACCCCGTGATTAAACGCCTACGATGCGCGCTGCCCGTTTCGTCCGATGAAAAAAAACGCCACGAACGCATCCAGGACTTATGCGGTCGTGGGATCCGATGAGAGCGAAGTGAAGCGCACTGCCGCTGAGCTCGCGGCAACGTTGACGCCGCCCGACGCGGGGGACTTCGGCCTGGAAATCATCGACGGTTGCGGAGATAACGCGGAGCAATCCGCCGGTCGGGTGCGTTCGGCAATCGAAGCACTACAGACGCTGCCCTTCTTTGGCGGCAAGCTTGTTTGGCTGAAGAATGCGAACTGCCTCGGCGACACGGCGATTGGCCGGTCCGTCAGCGTGCAGGCGGCGCTCGAGGAACTCGGAGACACGCTTGAGTCAGGCCTTGCGCCCGACGTCACCTTCCTCGTCAGCGCGACCGAGGTTGATAAACGCCGTTCGTTCTACAAGGCGCTTTCGAAACGCGCGGAACTGCAGGTGATCGACAAGCTGGACGCGAGCCGCAGCGGTTGGGAAGAGGAAGCTACGGAGGTCGTGCGTGCTCGTGCCACGAGAAGGGGGCTCCTCTTTCAGGAGGAAGCACTCGACCTTTTCGTGCTGCTGACTGGCGGCGACACACGGCAGATCGAGAATGAGCTCGAGAAAATCGATCTCTACGTCGGCGCGGAACGCCGCGTGACGGCGGACGAGGTGCGTATGCTCGTGCCGCTCTCGCGGGCCGGAGTGATTTTCGAACTGGGGAACGCCCTGGCGGCTTGCGATCTCGACCGCGCGTTATCACTCGTTAGGGGATTACTTGATCAAGGCGAGACTGCGATCGGTATTCTGCTCGTGGCGATCCTGCCGACGGTGCGGAATCTTCTCCTCGCGAAAGAGCTAATGGAGCGGCATAAGCTCGCCCGGCCGTCAGCGCCGTTTTCCTTTATCTCTGCCCTGAACCGACTGCCCGCGAGCGCGACCGAGCATCTGCCGCGCAAGAAGGACGGCTCGCTGAATGCCTACCCACTCGGAATCGCGGCCATGTCCGCGCATCGTTTCTCGACAGCACAGTTAGTCGCAGGTATGGAAGCGTGCCTAGCGGCGAATCTCCAGCTTGTCAGCAGCCAGCGGGATCATGAGCTGATTCTGACCGAGATCGTGGTCAAGCTGCTGGCCTGTGGCTGAGGGATGCGTCTTCTTTAGGGAAAGTTTACGGGGAGGCTGTCACATTCTGTGAATTCGCCTACATACTGGGAAAGCGCTGTCATCCTGAGCCAGCGGAGACGGCGACGGACCTCCCGCAGGCTATCGGATCACGTCTCCGGAAGAGTACCGTGAACTGCATGGCTGATGCGAGCTCCCTCGGCGGGCTTCGCCAGCCCTCGGGATGACCGGCGTCGAGCATTAAAATTTAGCAGAGACGAGCCTGACAGCTTTGCCAGCAGCCTAGACTGATGCGCCCTGGACTTGGCTGCGCGCCATCGAGCCGATGTATGGGATGTCCCAACGAACGCCCATGAAGGCCTTGATCGTGGCGATTATCCAAATCACAACTGCGCCAATACTCCAGACCGTCCAGACAAGCCAAAGGAGC
>JACCTI010000450.1 GCA_013812515.1 Chthoniobacterales bacterium | reverse complement strand
CGCGGAAATTCCGGCGGAGAGTTCGAGCCGAATGCGAACGAGGCGCGGGACGGGCACGATGTGGTCGAGTGGTTTGCACAGCAGCCGTTCTGCGACGGAAAGGTCGCCATGTGGGGCGGCTCCTACGCGGGCTTTGATCAATGGGCCACTGCCAAAGAATTTCCGCCGCATCTCGCCACGATTGTGCCCGCCGCGGCAGCGCACCTCGGCATTGACTTTCCGTTCCCGAATAACGTCGGGGCCCCCTACGATGTGCAGTGGCTCACGCTGACCAGCGGACGTGCGGTGCAGAACAATCTGTTCGGGGATTCGACGTTCTGGCGCACGAAGTTTCTCGAGGCCTACAAAAAGCACATTCCTTTCAGGAGCCTCGACTCGTTCATCGGTAACCCGTCCGCGCACTTCCAGCGGTGGATCGCCCATCCGACCTACGACAGCTACTGGCAGGCGATGGCGCCCACTCGCGAGCAGTATCAGAAGATGTCATTGCCGATCCTTTCGATCACCGGCCAATACGACGGAGACGAACTCGGAGCGCTGACTTACTACCGGAACCACATCGCGAACGCCTCGGCGGAAGCACGTGCGAAACATTTCCTGATCATTGGCCCATGGGATCATGCCGGGACGCGTACGCCCACCGACGAGGTCGGCGGCGTAAAGTTCGGCCCCGGAGCGCTGCTCGATCTGAATGATCTGCATCGGCAATGGTACGACTGGACGATGAAAGGGAAGCCGAGGCCCGAGTTCCTCAAGGATCAGGTCGCGTATTACTTACTCGCCGCGGGGAACTCCGGCGCGAACGGCGAATGGAAATATGCCGATAGCCTCGAGACGCTCACCGCGAATCCGCGCACGTTCTTCCTCGATTCGAAGAATGGCGACGCAAACGGCGTTTTCCGTTCCGGCGCGCTCACAGAAAACAAACCGACACAAGGAGCCGATAGCTTCACCTACGATCCGCTCGATACTCGTCGGGGCGACAACGTCGAAAGTGTGGAGCCGGACAAGAAAATCGCCGGTCTCGACCAACGCTATGCTCTCAGCATCGGCCAGGATGGACTCGTCTATCACACCGACGCCCTGCCTAACGAAACGTCATTTATTGGCAGCCCGAAGGTAACCCTCTGGGTTTCGATCGACACACTGGACACTGACCTCTCGGCCGAACTTTACGAGATTCAGCCAGACGGTACGAGCATCCCGCTCTGGAGCGACGTGCGCCGCCTCCGCTACCGCGAATCCCTTGGCCAGGAAAAGCTCGTCAAACCTGGCGAGATCGTGCGCTGCGATTTCGCTCCTGGACTTTTCGTCGCGCGTAAACTGTCAAAGGGCAGCCGTCTGCGTTTGATCGTGTCGTCGCCGAACTCGATCGGCTGGCAGAAGAACTACAATGCTGGCCGAGTGGTCGCTGAAGAAACCGCGCAAGATGCACGAACGGCGCACGTCAAAATTCACCACGACGCCGACCATCCCAGCGCGATCGAAATGCCCCTGCGGTAGCGCTCATCCAGTCGCGAATTTACGCGCCCACTCCCGGCCTATGCGCGACGGAAACCATCCACCCGACGCCAAAGCGATCTTGGAGAATCCCGAATTTTCGGTGCCCTAAAGCTCTTTACTGAAAACATGATCACCAGCCCGCCTTCAACGAGCGCGGCGAAGACTCGGCCGACCTTAGCTTCGTCAGGGCACGATGATTGAGAGCCGGGAAGCCCTCGAAGTTGGCCGTGGCCCTATGCCATCACGTCGTCTCACCGATCCGGAAGCTTCCATGACCCGCTCGTCGAAGCACAACGGCATCGCCGCCATGCGCCGGCTTGAAGCGCAAGAAAGTCACTTTCACGATCATGTTTTCGCCTACACTACTTTTCGCTGTAAACACGCCCCACCCGCTATCCGGAAGAAACGCAGACGATGAAGAAACGAAAGACTTCTTCTCCGTCGGCGAAGAAAAAAACGGCAGCCGCCAGACCTCCGAAAGGGAGCAAGCGGCCCAAGTCGTCGTTTAGCAGAAAAGCGGAGGACGCTGGCTCCTTTGGCGACTCAGATCTGGCGCGAGCGATCCCGCTCAACTATGTAACTATCGACGCGGTCGACCTGCGTTCCGCCCCCGATTTGGCGGCCCCGAAACTAGCTGGCGGCCTGCTTCGCAAGGGCACGGTCGTGAAGATTGCTCCCCAGGATTGGTGGTATGTCGAGGTCGAAAGGCCCACGACCGCGTCGGGCGTGCTCCGCGGCTGGGTGTCGAACGCCCTCTTGCGCCGTGCGAGCGCCGCCGAGGAAGAGTCCACGTCGCACACGCAGGAAACTCCCGCCCCTTTAAAGCCGAGCGAAGCACACGCCGAACTGCGTGCGAAAATTGCGAAGTCTATTGTGGCTTTCGAAGCGCGCCGCGATGCGCAGGGACATTTCACCGTCTACAATCTACCTCCCGGCGACGGCGGCGGCCTCTACGAAGTGGCCGGAATCAATGAGCGTTATCATCCGGAGGAGGCGGCAAAGCTACGCGACCTGATCAATGCGAGCCGTTACGATGAAGCTGAAGATTACGCGGTCGAAGTGATCGCGGAATACACCGACGTCGTCTCGAAATGGACCGACGTGCCTGCGATCGAAGCCTATT
>JACCTI010000438.1 GCA_013812515.1 Chthoniobacterales bacterium | reverse complement strand
CCGAGGAACGCGCCGAGACTCTGGAAGGTTACCTGATCGCGCTCGCGAATCTGGACGAGTTCATTCGGATCATCCGCGGCTCGGCCAATCGCGATGAAGCGCGCGTCAAGCTCCTCGGCTTCGAGTTTACCCGCCGACAGATCGAGCAGATCGGGGTGCTGATTCGCAACGAAGCGCGGCTGGCTGATGGTCGCTACGCTTTCAGCGAACACCAGGCGAATCAAATCCTGGAGCTGCGCCTCTATCAGCTCACCGGGCTCGAACGCGACAAGATCATCGGCGAATACAAGGAGCTGATCAAAACGATCCAGAATCTTCGAGACATCCTCGCGAAAGAGTCTCGCGTTTTTGAAATCATAAAAAAAGAGCTGCGCGAACTTCGCGACAAGCATGCGTCCCCGCGCCTCACGCAGCTCATTCCCGACGAGGGCGAGATCAACATGGAGGATCTCATCGCGAACGAAGGTTGCATCATCAGCATCACGCATGGCGGCTTCATCAAACGGACTGCGGTGAGCGCATTCCGCGCGCAGCGTCGTGGCGGCAAGGGCGTGATCGGGATGACGACGCGCGAAGGGGCCACGGAGGAAGAAGAGGGCGACTTCATCGAGCATCTCTTCTCCGCCACGACGCACGATTACCTGATGTTCTTCACGGAATCAGGACGCGCCTATGTCGAGAAAGTCTACGAAATTCCGGAGATGGGTCGCGCGGCGAAAGGGCGCTCGATCGCGAATCTGCTCGAGCTGCGAAGCGAGGAGAAAATCGCCGCGACGATTCGCGTTCAGGCGAAGAAATCCGGGACCGGCGCGAACATTGTCGACGAGACCTGGGACGAGAACTTCCACATCGTCTTTGCCACGCGCTCCGGCATCGTGAAGAAGTCGAACCTTTCCGAGTACAGCAATCTCCGGAAAGGCGGCATCATCGCTATCCAAATTGAAGACGAGGACTGCCTGATCGACGCCAAGCTGACGAACGGCAACGACGAGATCGTGCTCATCACAAGAGATGGGATGAGCCTGCGGTTTCACGAGGACCAGTTGCGCGACCAAGGCCGCAATACCGTCGGCGTTTGGGGCATTCGCCCGGAGAAAGGTGACGTGGTCGTGGCCATCGCGATCGTGAACCCGGCCGCCATGCTCCTCGTCGCGGGCGAAAACGGCATCGGCAAGCGCACGCGCTTCGACGATTATCGGCGGCAGTCCCGCGGCGGTAAAGGCATCATCACGATGAAGACCGGGGAAAAAACCGGTAGCGTGGTCGGTGCCTTAAGCGTCTTTGATCGCGACGAGCTGATGCTCATCACGACGAAAGGGCAGATGGTGCGCACGCGCGTGAAAGAGATTCGGGCCGTAGGGCGGAATACCATGGGTGTGAAACTCATGGATCTCCGCGGCGCGGAGAAGCTGCAGGCGATCGCGCCGGTCGTTGCCCAGGACGTGCCGGAGGTTGATGCGCCCGAACTGGATGCCACTTCCTAGAAGCGGTGCGGAAAGTCGAACCTTCCTCACCCGAACCCTCTCCCAAGGGGAGAGGTCGTCCCTTCTCCCTAGGGCAGCAGAAGGTTAGGATGAGGGGGTTCCCGACTCACCATTTCACTTTAGCTCTAACGAAAAAGGGACACGCCAAGCGTGTCCCTTCTCCTCTGATCTGGTGGCCCGAAGTTAGTACCCGCCGCGCGTCGTTGCGGTCGTTGTCGTGCTGGTCGCGGAAGGCCGCGTGGTGACAGCTTCTTCACGGGTTTGCGTGGTGGTCGTGGCGACGCCTGGTTCTTTCACAACCGTCGTGCAGGAAGTGAGAGCGATCGTGAGGGACGCCATGACTGGAGCGAGAAGGATAAGTTTTTTCATATGTAGTTGGTTGTTCCAAGCTCAATTCGGCAGAACCCGACTCGTTAGCCGTATCTGCACGTGAACTTTTCCCCTTCAGGCAATTGGCACTTCGCGGCCTAAATTGCTGGATGCGTAGATTGCATCCAGCATTTCCATCAGTTGGAGCGCCTGCCTGGCATCGTTGATAGCCGGAGCACGACCGGCCATCGCATCCAGGAAATTGCGCAGCTGCAACTCGAAGCTATCAGCATGGTCCGGCAAAGGAACCGGCACTGTCGTTAGCGCGCCGTTCTGATCTTCGAACAAAGTGAGCGGCTTCAGACGAATCGTCCCTTTCGTCCCATAAACCGTCGAGTTGTTTAGCTCGCGTCCGAAGTATTCCCCCTGCGGAATGTCGTCAGGTAGATTACCGGCCCAGGAAGTCTCCAGGGTGATAACGGCGCCATTATCAAAGCGAATGAAGCCGAAAGCAGCGTCTTCCACGTCGAAGACTGCGCTCGGCACCAGGTGCTCGAAATTCCGGAAGACCTGCGCGCTAACTGACACCGGCTTTGGCGTGCCCATCAGATACCAGGCGGAGTCCAGCGCATGGATTCCGATGTCGATCAACGCGCCTCCGCCTGCGCGCTCCTTTTGTGTGAACCATCCGCCAAGGCCGACCGGAATCCCGCGCGAGCGGACCCACGTCGCCTGCGCATGATAAATCTTCCCGAGACGGCCATCCGCGATCAGCGCGTTCGCGGCTCGCATGCCGGGCGTAAAGCGAAATTGCCGGCCGAAATAGTAGATGAGCCCGCGCTTCGATGCTTCTTCGTCCAGAACCTTCATCTCCGCCGCATTCAGCGTCGGCGGCTTTTCGCAAAAGACATGTTTGCCTGCTTCCAAGGCAGCAAGGGAGGCAGGGAAGTGCAGAAAGTTCGGGAGGCAAACGATGACGGCATCGACTCCGGCATCATGGAGCAGTTCGTGATAATCCGTGAAGCTCTTCTGCGGGTGGTAGGTCTCCCCGAAGAGACGACGGCGCTCCTCATCCAAGTCGGCACACGCGTACAGATTTGCTTCCGGGATCGCACTCATGACGCGCGCATGCTGCTGGCCGGGCCAGCCCGTTCCGATCACACCCAGTCTGCGGCCTCGCGCCGGTTTTGCCCGCTTCATTCCCCCACCGTGGCGCGCAGCTTTTTCAGGGTCGAACGTTTCCGCTTTGTCTCCAGAATGCGGCGCTTCAAGGCACGTGGCCGCGGTGAATTTTGGCGCCGCCGCTTCTCGCGTTCCGCCCTTCTCTCCTCTCTCGTCGCTTGTTCCCGAGCTTGCAAGGCCTGCCGCAAGCGCTCGCGCGCCAGCTTCCGATTGGCCGCTTGCGAGCGCGAGTCCTGCACTGTCACGCTCAGACCAGAAGGACGGTGCCGCAGCGTCACGGCGGTCGAGACTTTGTTGACGTGTTGCCCTCCAGGTCCGGCGGAACGCGCAAACGTCTCCTCGAGGTCCGCTTCCCGCAGCTGGTGCGCTGTCGGCGGCTCGGAGTGCGGCTCCATCTTAAAGCGGCGGAATGGTCTCGCGACCGTAACGTAGCACTCGCGTCATCCAGACCAGCTCGTTTAGAAATTTGGCCGCGCGTCCGACGTATTTCTCATCCGTTAGGCGCCCGGCGTCATCGAACGCGTCCTGCACTTTACTGAAATTCAGGTCGGTGGAAGTCGCTACGAGCCCGAGCTCGCGCACGACCGGCAACAAGTTCTCGATCACGCGGGAGCCTCCGAAGGGCCCAGCCGAAACGCCGCAGAAACCCACGGCCTTGTGGATGTACTCGTCGAGACACATATCGAGCGCGTGCTTCAGAAGGCCCGGGTAGCCATGATTATATTCTGGCACGACAATGACGAGGCCATCGGCGCGGAGAATCTTCTTCGCGTATTCCGGGTCCTGCATTTCTCTTCCCGCATCGGAGAGCGTCATTTTCAGCGCGCGGACATCGATCAGCTCGGTCTCGATTTCGGGGCGCTTTCTGATCTCGCTCAGCAGGAACATCGCGACATGTTCACTTTGTCGCCCTTGACGCGGCGTTCCCAAAATCAGCGGAATGTAGAGTGGTTTCTCAGTTTGTCCCTCAGGCATAACGTAACGCTTTGTGATTTTGAAACTATCTTACCGGCGCCTCAGGAGATTCCGTTTGCTTGGCTGAGCTAGCACTCACAATTCAATCCGCGCGAAGGAATGGTGTGCCGACGATGACTTCAATCAAGCTGCCGATCTGCTGCCTTGCTCGCCGATAGGAGTCACGCCTGCCTCCCAAGCTCAATCAAATTGATCCGTTCCGAAGCGGGTCGGTGAGTTCCAAGTAGCTCGTTTGCATCGCCCCGATCGTTTTCAGAAGGTGCCGATGGCGGGACTCGAACCCGCACGAGCTGTTAAGCCCAACGGATTTTAAGTCCGTTGCGTCTGCCATTTCGCCACATCGGC
>JACCTI010000436.1 GCA_013812515.1 Chthoniobacterales bacterium | reverse complement strand
TTGGTGTGCCCCAATAGGGACCTTCGAACAAGCTATTGATCTCATCCCGCAGGTTCGTCCACCGATCGAGCGACCGGCCGAGCGACATCTCTGGTGTCTGGTAACGTATCAAACTCATGCTGTATTTCCTTTCTTTTGAACTTTGGTGAGCAATAAGCGCTTCAAGTGCCACCGCAGGGTACGTCGTTTGCGACACGGCATATCACTCTGTTATTTAGAGGTTTAGTGCCGCGATTGAAACTGCGCGCTCATGCGGAGTTGCGACGGCGGCACTCCACGCGAAGAGCAACACGAGACAACGTTTCCCGTTGCGCCAGGAAAGAGCGCACTGCTTCGACGGACCGAATTGCGCTACCGCTTCCCGCGTAATACAAGAGGCATGATGGCGGACCATAGCCTCTTTATGCAAGCGGCTCTCCGCGAAGCTTCAAAGGGGCGGGGCTACACTTCTCCGAACCCTGCTGTTGGCGCCGTTCTTGTCGCGAATGGGAAAATAGTTGCGACCGGTTACCATGAACGAGCTGGAGCCCCGCACGCCGAAGTTGAATGTCTGAAATCACATTCCGGCAGCGTGCCGGCGGACGCGACGCTTTACGTTACCCTCGAGCCATGTTCCACCATTGGCCGGACGCCCGCATGCACGGAGGCAATCATCAGATCTGGTGTGCGGAATGTAGTTGTTGGCGCGACCGATCCAAACCCGCCGCATCGAGGTCGGGGCATTAGGCTCCTTCGCGCCGCTGGACTGACAGTGCATACCGGCATCCTGACGGAGGAGTGCACAGCACTGAATGAAGCATTCAATTACTGGGTTCAGACGAAACGCCCGTTCGTCATCGCAAAATGCGGGATGACTCTAGATGGCCGTTTGACTCGAGCGCCTCGCGAGAAACAGTGGATCACCAGTGTAGCGGCGCGTCGGCACGCAAACCTCTTACGGGCTCAGGTTGACGCGATTCTAATTGGCGCAGGAACCTTGCGCTTAGATAATCCGCGCCTCACAATCCGCAGCGCGCGAGGGGCACCACAGCCTTGGCGCGTGGTGCTTTCCCGTTCAGGTCGAGTGCCGGAGAATGCGCATCTCTTTAGCGACAAATTCGCCCACCGAACGCTCCTGTTTCGCGATCACGGGCTGGCTGATGTGCTGAAGTCCTTAGGCGAACGAGAGGTCACAAGTGTGCTCATTGAAGGAGGCGGAAACGTTCTCGGTCAGGCACTAGATCAGAAGCTGATCCACCGCGTGCACATTTATTTTGCACCCTTGATGAGCGGAGGTCCGGTCGTCGCCTTCTCCGGAAAAGGCGCATCGAACACCAGCGACGGTGTTCGACTATGTGATCCGCAATATGAACAGATCGGCCGAGATATTTTTCTTTCTGCGAAGACGTTGTACCGCCACGGATCCTCCGAACAACACGGCGAAACTTACCGTCTCGAATCAGGTTCAATGGATACACAACAGGAGCTAAATAAATGAACTGCAAAAAACTTGTCTCGATCGCAGCGATCATTGGCTGCTTCGGCTTTGGCGCTGCCCCACGCGCTGACGCAGGTCTATCGGTGGGAATCGGAATCGGTGCACCAGTTGGGTTTGGTTATGGTTACGGCGGGTATGGCTACGGCTGCGCCCGTCCGGTTTACTACTCGCCGTATGCTTACGGGTATTCGCCTTACGGTTATTACCAGCCGGGGTACATCCAAGTCGTCGTGCGACCGCACTACCATTGGCGTTCCGGACACCGCTACTATTGCCGGGAGGCACATCGCGGCTGGCGATAACACTCCGGGAGCAGATGTGAGAAAAGCTGGCTGGGTTGTTCCAGCCAGTTTTTTTGTTTGCTGACGGAGGCACTAGTTGCGCCTGCCGTGGCGTGACTACTTCTTCGGAATCGGTGAGACGGAGCCCTGAGAGCCATTCGGGCTGGCAGAACCTTGAGCGCTTTGACCAAACTCTTTCTTTAGCTGCTCTACGATGGGCGCGAGCTCACGCTGACGCCGCGCTTCGAGCTCCTGCCGAAGTTCCCTCTCGACTTTTTTTCGCTCTTGAATGTAACGCTGCTCGTACGCTTCGCGCTTTTCGGCCTCCAGTTGCAGTCCTGATCTCTGCAAAGCCTCTTCCGTGTCGCGTTGCATACGCTGACGGCGATAGACTTCGCGGTCGCGCAACGCCCTCCGCTCATCAGGGCCGAGTTGCAGCCAGCGTTCTGCATTCGAACGAAACCGTTGCCGATCCTCCGGAGACATTTGGCGCCACCGCTCGCGTGGAGCGGGCACCGGCATAGCTTGTTGAGGCTTCGCGCGCTGCACAATGACAGGTTCGACGCCGGCCTGTTGCGGTCCGCCGGGTGGAACCGGCGCCTGCGCCAATCCGGAACCCGTGGCGAGCGTCGATGCGGCCGCGCCGGTCGCTAGAGCGACAAAGATTCGTTCTCGGTCCATACGTTATCGTCTTCGCTCGCGAGGAGATCGTCGAGATCGACGACCACCTCATAATCTTGGGGGTCAATCGCCGCCAGCAATTCAGGCGGGTTGTCTTGAGAAATGGTGATGTTACTCGGCCGATGAATCGCCAGCGCGGCCGCAAGAACAGCGACGGCAAACGAAGACACAGGGATCAATCTGCGCGCGCTGAACCACTGCGAGACGGTTTCGCTCCAGCCGCTTTCCTGGCGAACTCGCCGAACCACGTTGCGCGAAAAGAAAGGAGAAACGCCGAGCTGTGGCGCGCTGCCGAGCAAATCCCAAAGCTCCTGATCGTCTTCGCGTTTCATCAATTCCTTGAACCTGCTGACGGTTCGAAAGTTGCGGACTTCCAACGTTTTCGACAAGCCTGAACTACACCTCAGCCGCTTCCAAGAAGCCTTCGAGCTGGCGGATCCGCGTCGGGTGACGCATCTTCCGGAGCGCCTTGGCTTCGATTTGGCGGATCCGTTCGCGTGTCACTCTGAATTGCCGGCCTACTTCCTCGAGGGTTCGGCTGTAGCCGTCCACGAGCCCAAAACGCTGCTCGAGCACCTGACGCTCACGCTCGGTCAACGTCTCAAGAACGTCCTTGATCTTCTCTTTCAAGAGGACGATCGCGGTCATGTCGCTCGGGTTCTCGGCGCCTTTGTCCTCAATGAAGTCGCCAAAGTTCGTTTCTTCACTTTCGCCCACCGGCGCCTGTAGAGAAATCGGCTGCTGAGCCATTTTGAGCACGGCCCGAACACGATCCACCGGCAAGAGGATCTCTTCCGCCACTTCATCCGGGGTAGGCTCGCGTCCGTATTCCTGAACCAACTGCTTCTGCACGCGCATCAGCTTGTTGATCGTCTCAATCATGTGGACCGGGATGCGAATTGTGCGGGCCTGGTCCGCGATCGAACGCGTGATCGCCTGCCGAATCCACCAAGTCGCATAAGTAGAAAATTTATAGCCGCGGCGATACTCGAATTTCTCCACCGCCTTCATCAGACCCATGTTCCCCTCCTGGATCAGGTCGAGAAATGAGAGCCCGCGGTTGGTGTATTTCTTTGCGATGGAAATCACGAGACGCAGATTGGCCTCGACCATTTCCGTCTTCGCTCTGAGCGCTTTTTGCAGCCAGCCCTTTAGCGCCTGATATTGCTGCGTGTATTCGTCCAGCGAAAGCCAAAGCACGCCTTCCAGCTCGCGCGACTTCGCACCAAAGGGCGAGCGGGCACCGTTCTCACGCGATTGCTTGTTCACGTCCGCGAGGAGGTTCGTCAGAAGGGAGTACTTTTCATCGGCGAGGTTCACGAATTCCTCAGTAACTTTCTGCTTGAAATAGAAATTCGGATAAAGCTTCTGCAGGGAAGCGACGGACTTTTCGAACGTTTTAAGCTTTTTCGCATCCACGCGAGAGGCGCAGGCCATTTCTGAGTATTGCTCGCCGATCGCCTTCGCGAGTTTCGCCACCTGCTGGCAGAGGCGCGGCAGCATCTTCATGTAACGCTCACGGCTCTCGATCTTCTTGTCGAGAATTACCCGGTCAAAACGCTCCCCGCCTTGGGTTAATTTATCAGCCAAGTCGAGGTGTGCCTGCGCGATGAATCCAAAGCGGTTGACGAGCCGCTGCACCATATTTTCCGCCTCTTCGATGCGTTTGGAAATCTCGACTTCCTGCTCGCGGGTGAGCAGCGGCACCTGACCCATCTGCTTCAGATACATCCGAACCGGGTCATCCAGGATGTCGAGCTTCGCTTCGGGCTTCTCTTCTTCCTCTTCTTCGCTATCCTT
>JACCTI010000422.1 GCA_013812515.1 Chthoniobacterales bacterium | reverse complement strand
GTTGGTTTCGGCCTCGCCGCAGAAGCCCATTCAGAGGGCGAAATCTGAGGCAGGGAAAGGCCAGGTTTATGGTCACTCTTGCAGAGCATGCGCAGCTACACAGCACGTCTGCTCCGAGAGCGTCGCCAGCCAACCTCAACGGGAGCAGAGATGAAGGGGACCGCGCCTTACTCCGCCGCATGGTTGAGGGTGAGAACGCTGCCTTCGCCGACTTCTATCGTCGATTTTCGGTGCCTATTTCCTCGGAAATCCTCTTCATCATCAAAGACACAAGTGACACTGAGGACGTCCTGCAGGAAACATTCGTCCATGTCTGGAAGAAGATCGGCACCTACGATGGCAGCCGCAGCAGTGTATTTTCGTGGGTTCGGGTGATCGCGCGGAGCAATGCCTTTGATCGATTACGGGCGCGGCAGCGCTACACCCTCGCCACTCAGGAAAGATTTGCCGATCTCGTCGCTCACCTCGAGCGGCAAAGCGCAGCCACGACAGACCATCGGGAAGATCGTGCTCGCCTGATTCTGGCGCTTGGCCGCATACCAGTGTGTCAGCGTGCGCCAATTATTCTGTGTTTTCTCCACGGCATGACGCACGCGGAGATTGCCATAAACCTGCGCGAGCGGCTTGGCACCGTCAAAGCGCGAATTCGTCGGGGTTTGCTCGCGCTGCGTCAAGCGCTTGCGAAGGAGGAACTGCCGCGTCCCAGTTTTTAAGCAAGCGACAGTCCATGTCGCTTGCAGGCAGCCACGATCCAAGTGCCACGTCGATTGCTCGGCGAAGAGAGGATCAGCTGAAATTCTTTGAAGATTTGGCATCCAATCTACCATGATCGACGTAACCCTTAGAGAAGCTCTTAAAAACAGAAACAGGAAGGTCCCATATATGAACACTGAATTATCAAATGAGGTATCCACGAAACTAACCAGCCGCCGACAAGCGTTGCGCTGTCTCGGGCTGGGCGCCGCCGGGTTCACTGCCGCGGGATTGCTTGCGCCTACGGCGCGAGCGCAGGAAATCACTGCCAGCCAAGGTCCTTCTGATATTGAGATACTGCAGTTCGCCCTCAACCTGGAGTATCTCGAGGCTGAATATTATACCTATGCAACAACGGGTTTTGGAATCGAGCAGAAAGGCGTCGACGTTTTCGGCAAAGGCAACCCGGGACCGGTTATAATTAAGGCCAACCCGCGCGTGCCGTTCGGTGACCGCGATCAGATCAAAGACTATGCCCTGGAAATAGCGCGGGACGAACGAAAACACGTCCGCTTCATTCGCGATGTGCTCAAATCTTTAGGTGCCACTCCGGTCGCTCGACCGACCATCGATTTGAAAAACAGTTGGAATGCTCTCGCACAGGCTGCCGGGCTCGGGGCCAAGTTCGATCCCTTCGCCAATACGATTAATTTCCTGCTCGGCGCGTTCGTTTTCGAAGACGTCGGGGTGACCGCTTACCGGGGGGCAGCTCCTTTGATTAACAACTCAACTGTGCTCAGCGGCGCCGCGGGACTTCTCGGCGTGGAGGCCTATCATGCGGCGAATATCCGGACCGTCCTTATCCAGCAAAACAGCCAACCAATTAACGGCGCTACGCGGAAAATCTCAGATCTGCGCGACACGCTCGATCAGGATTCCGACCAGGATCAAGGCATTATCTTCGAAGGAACTTCTAATATCGTTCCGACGAATGAAAATAGCCTGGTCTTCGCCCGCACCGTGCGGCAGGTGTTAAACATTCTTTACTTTGCGCCTAACGCATCCGCGGGTGGTTTCTTCCCGAACGGGATAAATCTGTAGAACTCTGCGTATCTGCCGAAAACATTTCCGATTCCAACGCGTGAGCCCCGGCCGCTGGGAGTCGCCGGGTGCGCTCGCGCAGGGCTTGTGAGTTAGCCGTGTCTCCGCCGCCGGGGGTCAAGATGCCCCTGACTGAGCCGGAAATTCCTTTCCGGCAAGCGCCCGAGACACGGCGCTCCGGGCCCGGGCGAGTTCAGCTCCATCGAACCAGCGCCTTAGCAAGATCGCTTCAGCATTGGCGCGGCTCGGAAAAATGCGGCGCGGCGGTGGTGCTGATTAGCGGCAGACGTCGCCTCGCGCATAGCGCTCTCTTGCGCAGCGCTCCTCCGTCCTGCAGAATTCGTTCCGGCGTTTCCAAGCCGAGCTCAACGCAGTACATTGGTTTCAGTAGCGAAGAAATGCGCGCGTTCCTGAAGGCCGTTTCGCGCTAACGCTGCCGCCACTGGCTCACACGCGATCCGGAGACGACGCAGCGAGCGCCACGGAAAAGAGCGGTAAGAAACGGGTTGTGCGCGGCGCCGGAATTCGCGTCGCGTGTTCGGTTTGCATTTCCTGCTCGTGCTCACCGTTTCCTGTCGCGAGACGCTTTGGTTGATCGCACGCGGATACACAATTTTTCCGGCGTCACTCGGAAGGCCCGTGCGACAAGGCGGAGAAAATTATATCGGGTGCCCTGGGCCAACGCCTGTCCGACGA
>JACCTI010000264.1 GCA_013812515.1 Chthoniobacterales bacterium | reverse complement strand
CGCTCACGATTGTCGCGACCGCGCTGATCGAAACCGGCAGCCGCATGGATGAGCTAATCTTCCAGGAGTTCAAAGGCACCGGGAATATGGAGCTGGTGCTCGATCGGAAGATCAGCGATTCACGCGTGTATCCCGCTGTCGATATCTTCCTTTCCGGCACGCGTCGCGAGGAGCTGCTGCTGCAGCCCTGGGAGCTTGAGAAAATCAACCTGATTCGCCGCGGTCTTGCTGGCCACAAGCCTTCTGAAGCGATCGAGCGTCTGCTGATGTTCGTGAAGAAGTTCCCGACGAACGCCCAGATGCTGAAGGAAATTCCGGGCTAGGTCATTTTCGACTTGCGATTGGCGATTATCGATTAGGGGCACCAATGCGACTCTTGATGGAATCGGAAATCCATGATCGAAAATCGCAAATTCCGGAGTGGGAAGTCCTCCCGCCCGAAAGCGAAGAGACGAAGCCCGTCGAGCCGCTCTTTCGCTGGATCGCGACCCTCATGGACGAACTGGTTCGTCTCCCGGGCACGAAATTCAAGATTGGTATCGACCCGTTAATCGGCTTGATTCCCGGCATCGGGGACACGGGGTCGGCGATGGTTTCGGCGATCGCGCTCATTCAAGCGGCGCGGCAGGGTTTACCGAAAATCATTCTTGCGCGGATGTCAGTGAACATCCTCCTGAACGAACTCATCGGCATCGTCCCGGTGGTGGGCGATGCGTTTTCGTTTTGGTTTAAGTCGAACGTGCGGAATCACCGGCTCATCAAAGAATACGCTGGGGGACGGCGAAGGGCAGGACGCGGCGATTGGATTTTTGTTTTTGGCGTCCTCATCTTGCTTGGGATCCTGGTCGTCGCGGGCATCACGGTGAGTCTTTTCGTGATTCAACAGCTGATCAAACTATTGTCTGGTCACTAGGTCAGCTTCTGGAGGTAGCGCGAGTAGATTGCGTGGATCGTCTCGCGCGCTGCTCGGTATTGATCGCCAAAGGCTGCCAGATCCTTTGCGCCCGCACGCTTCGCCAGTTTGCGCTGCTCGCTCTCTTCTGGCGGCAAAGATGAAACGGAGGTGTTCTCCCAGCGGCGCAGGATTGATTCGCATCGGCGCAGAAAGTCGTAGCTCGCAGCCAAGGCAGTCGTCTCGTCGGCCGTGAGCGCCTGCAGCCGCTTCAATTCATCGAGTGCGGCATTGAACTGCGGACTCCAGATGGCCGCGCGCATTTGCAACGCTTGAACAAGGAACTCGGCTTCCACCATTCCGCCCAAGCCCGTTTTGAAATCGAGAATCTCAGAACCGCTGCCACGCTCACATCGGATGCGTCCTCGCATCGCATCGATCTGCGCGAAGAGATCTTCACGTTCGCCCGCGCTGCGCCAGGCGAGCTGCGCACGTTGCAGGTACTCAGGCCCCAGGATGCCGCATAAGGGCCGTGCCCGGGTGAGCGCCTGCAACTCCCACAGTTGTGCTCGCGTATAGTAGTAGGCGGTGCATGTGCTTAATGAGCAGGTGAGCGTGCCCTTTTCACCGTCCGGACGCAGCCGCATGTCCAGCGGCGAGATCACGCCTTCCGCCGTCGATTTTGCCATCTCGACCACGAGCTCTTGCGCAGCACGCGTGTTCCCACCCACAAAAACGACGTCGAGATCCGCACCGTAACTCAAGTCGCGACCACCAAACTTTCCGAGCGCGATGATCGTCAGGTCGCCTGCTGGAGCGACAAGACTGTGGACGAACAGGAGGCATGCTTCCGCGAGCGCGGAATGTTCCCGGCGGACTGTCGCCAAGTCTGCGGCGCCGAGAACGTCGCGCACGAGAATGCGCAGGAGTTGCGCTTTTCGATACGCACGGACTGGATCGAGTTGCCCGACGGCCGCGTTCGTCTCGCGCAACGCTTTCAGGTGGCGATCCACCGAGATGCTGCGGTCTAACACACCCGTCGCGGTAACTTCTTCGAGCAGTTGAGGCCGGCGAATCAGAACATCCGTCGCAAAGCGGCTAGCGTCGAAAGTCTTTACGACCAGCTCCAACAAACGCGGGTTTGCCACCAGCAGCTCGAAAAGCAGGCTGCGCATCCCATACGCCTCTACGAAGCGAAGGAACTGCGTCAGGGTTGCGTCGGGATCGGCGCAGTCGCCGAGCCATTGCAGCAACATGGGGCGGAGCTTCCGAAAAATCTGTCGCGTGCGAGGAGCAACGTGAAAACTGCCGCGGCCCTGACCAAGCTCCGAAAAAGCTTTCGTCGCCGCACCCTGATTCCCGAAGATCTTTAACCCCGCGGAACCGGATTCTTTGTCACGCGAACGCTCTGTGATGACCCGTTCGAAGATGGTGCGTACGCGTTGCGTATGTCGCCGGAGGGTCGCTGAAAATTCATCTGCACCGGCGAAACCGAGGCTGCGCGCGAGGCACTCGAGCGATTCCCGCTCGGCGGGAACTGTGTGCGTTTGTTGTTCGGCTTCGATCTGCAAGCGGTGCTCGACGCGGCGGAGGAAGCGATATGCGTGTTCGAGATCTCTCGCTTCGCCGTGCGGGAGAAGGTCCAGCTCCGCCAGGGCAGCCAGTGCGCGCAACGTGCTGGTTTCTTGCAAGAAAGCGTTCCGCGCGCCGTGCAGAAGTTGCAGCGCTTGCACGACAAATTCGATTTCGCGAATTCCCCCCGTACCCAGTTTGACGTTCCGCTCCAGATTTTCGTGTCCGACCACATCGCGCTCAATGCGGCGCTTGATTGCGGCAACCTCATCAAGCAATTCGGGCGTGGGACTGCGCGGATAAATGAACGGCTGATGCTCGCGAAGAAAGTCGTAGGCGAGCTCTTCGCTGCCCGCGATGAAGCGCGCTTTGATCAAGGCGAGGCGCTCCCAGGTCTCGCCGAAACCGGAATAGTAATTCTCCAGACTTTCGAGCGATCGTGCCAGGGGACCGGCGGAGCCTTCGGGCCGCAGCCGCAAGTCCATGCGAAAAAGTGCCCCATCCGAGCTTTTGGCGGCGAAGGTTTCGAATACTTTGGTCGCGAGGCGATTGAACCACTGGTGGTAGGTGAGCGTTGACGTGACCTGGCCCTCGGTGCTGTAGAGGAAAATCACGTCCATGTCCGAGCTGTGGTTCAACTCGCGTCCGCCGAGCTTGCCCACACCAAGGATCGCCAGCTCCGCATCGGGTCCTCCCAGACGGGAGCGTAATTCGTTCTCCCAATGCCGCAGCACTTCGACGACGCAGATTTCCGCCAGCTGCGAGAGCTCCGCCGTGGTTTCTTCCAGCGGTGCGGCTTCGGCCACTTCGCGGAGCGCGATTCGAAGCATCTCGCGACCTTTCCAGAGGCGCAATGGGCGAAAATTCTGCTCGCTCAGTGGACCGCTCGTGATCGCACGAAGATCACGCAGCATGCGGCCACTCCGGCGCGAGGAAGCGCAGACATCAGGATGACGTAGCCAGCCGAGGACCTCTGGATCACGCACGAGTCGCGCCGCACAGATGCTCGAAACGGAGAGTAGATGGAGGAGCGAATCTTCACCAAGCGGAAACGCCTCAAGCGTGTTACGCAGCTCGGTTTCGCCTCCACTCATCTGCTCAGCGAGCCGCGTCAGAGTGCGTTCGACCTGCCCGGGATTCAGCGCCTTGGTCGCTTTGGCTTGGATCCACCCTCGGTCGCTGCTCATGAAAACACCCGGAATGTCACCGGCGCGCGATGCCGTCGCAAGGCGCCGCAATCAGGAGCCAGCCGGACTAGACTTTTTCCGCGAGCTTTTCGCGGGCACGCGCTAAAGTTCGACGTTCGGTGCGGCTCAGACTTCGCATCCCTGCGCGCGAGATTTTTTCGAGCAGCGGATCCACTTCCGCGGCGATGAACTGCTCTGCGTCCATTTGGCGAAAACGTTCCGCGGTCACTTTCCGTTGATGCAACGTGCGCTGCACGACCGAAGGCCGGCCAAATCCAAGCAGATGCGCGTAAACCCAGCCCGCTGCGCAGCCGCCGAGGTATGCGCTGTGAATCACCATCTCACTTCGATCAACCACGAGAAGAAAGAGCCCGAGACCAACCGCGCCATACGCGAGGTGTTTCGCCTTCAACCGCACCGGCAAAACGAAGAAGAGCAGCATCGTGATCTCAAGCTCGGGCAGGATCGTCGCGTAGGCCATCAGAACGGCTGCGACACCGCCCGAAGCGGCCAGGAGCACCGACGTGCTTGGCATGAGAAATAGATGCGTCAATTCACCCGCGAGCGCTCCCGCGATGTAGAGGAGAAAGAAATGCCGCTGGCCGAGGATCGACTCGACGTCGCGGCCGAGCAGGTAGAGCACGAACATGTTGCAGACCAGGTGCCACGGCCCGCTATGCACGAAGGCGGCCGTGACGAACTCCCATACGGAAGCGTCCTGCACGCCGGCTTCGCTGATGCCGAGGAAGTCGTGAACGAAGCCTTTCTGGAATGATTCCAGAAAGAGTTGCGCGATGAAGGCGGCGACGTTTACGCCGATTAGAGTGAGGAGAACAACCCGCGGTCGCTGCGTCCAACGCCGCGTGAACGACGAGGATTTCCGGCCGGACAGGCGCATACCAGGATCGTATCGCAGCACAAAATCGTTGTCGATTCCTGAAATCCGCCGCCTGGACTCACTCTTGATTTCGGCGGCATCGCCACACTCCGTTTTCGGAAAGAGCGCTCCTATGCGCGAGGAGCAAAGACGCGCAACCCGCGTGCCCGAATATTGAATTGCACGGGGCAGTTGCCAATGAGTTCACCGTCCACTTCGACCGGCACAGCTCCTTCGCTCGAGACACGGAGAGACTTCGTCTGAAAGTATTCCACCTCGGGCGATGTGATTTGCGAGCTGAAGATCACGTCCTGCATGTAACGGACGATCTCGATGTAATTCAGCCGTTTGAAAACAAGCACGTCGAGCAATCCGTCATCGAGTGCCGCGTGCTTGAAAAACGGAAAGGGCCCGCCGTAGAGGCGGCCGTTGCCAACGAGGACGAACGAGCCTTCTTCTGTGAGCGCGTTTTCCGATTCGATCCGCAACTCCGGCGGCGTGCGCGCCGCGATTTGCGCCGCCGACACAATGTAGCTAAGCGGACCGAAGCTCCGCTTGAAGGTGCGGCTGGTTTCTTTGACCACCTGCGCGTCAAAGCCGACCCCGGCGAGCTGGACGAAATGCTTGCCGTTTACGCTCGGCAGATCAATACGGCGGACGCGCGCCTCCTGGATAATCTCCCAGCAACGGCGAAGGTCGCTCGCAGGCAAGCCGAGTTCCGTGGCGAAGACGTTCATCGTTCCGAGCGGCAGCAGGCCGAGCGCGGCATCTGTTCCGGCAATGCCGTTTACGACCTCGTTCACCGTTCCATCGCCACCTGCGGCAACGATCGTCTCGAAACCTTCTTTGACGGCGCTGCGGGCGAGCAGCTCCGCGTCGCCGGAGCGAGCCGTGGAACGGAGGACGGCGCTGTGCGTCAACTTTTCGAGACTGGCCTGCAGACGCTGCGCGCGTTCGCCTCGCGCGGCAGGATTCAGAATGACGGCTGTCTTTTTCAATGAAGTCGGTCGGGCCGGGCTTTCACCTTTTCTTCAAACTGCCACGGCGTAACCTTGGGCCGTGAGAAAGGTGAGCCGGATCGCGCTCTATTTTGCGGGTGGGCTCCTCGCCCTGCTCGCGATCGCGCTTCTGGCTGTGAACCTGTATGTGCAGTCGCAGGCCACACAAGCGCGGATTCAGCAGGAGCTGAGTGAGCGACTCGGGACCACGCTGCGAATCGAGCGCATGAGCGTGACTCCGTGGTGGGGCTTGAAGCTGACCGGCATCACGATGCCGCAAAGCGATCGGACGATCGCAGGCGATTTCCTGGCCGCAGAGACGTTCCGGCTCCGCATCCGATCTGCTTCACTTTTCTCCGGCCACCTTGTCATCAAGGAAGTTTCCCTCGTTAGGCCAAAAGTTGTCTGGGCCCAGAACAGTGACGGGAAATGGCGCCTACCGGTTCTGCCCGTTTCATCGCCCTCGCCCATTGCCGCCCAGGAAACGAAGCCCGTCGCTCAAGCGCGAGCACCAGAGGCGGCCGGCGCGGCTGACACGAAGAGAGCCAGGGTGCCGCGAAGAGCCGAACCGGCGGAACCGGAGACGGAGTCCGCCAGTCCGTTCACGCCGGAGGTCCGCCGCGTCACGCTCGTCGACGGGAACTTTCATTTTCTCGATGGCAAAGGGAGACTGGTCGCGGCTTTCGAAGGTGTGGGTTTCCGGTCCAGTCTTCGCAATTCGACCGAGCTGCGAGGCAACGCCAGCATCGATAAAATTTCGCTGCGCGATCGGTTCTTTCTCGAGAAGCTCAAATCGCCGGTCACCTACGATCCCGGTGGACTAGAGTTTTCTGAAATTACTGCGCTGGCCGGCGGGGGCGATATCACGGGGCGGTTCAGAATGAAGCAAGCCGAAGCGCAATCCCCGTTCGAAGCCATGGTAGCTTTCCGGGACGTGCAGGCAGACCGCGTGCTGACGGATGCCGGCGGTCCCGCCGGGATGATTCAGGGCCGGATCGAAGGAAGACTCGACGCGAAGGGGAAAACTGCGGATCCGAACGCGCTCGCCGGCAAAGGGGAGCTTTTCTTGCGCGATGGACAGGTGAAGCAGTACAGTCTCTTGGTCGCGCTCGGACAAATATTGCAGCTGAACGAGCTGGCGCAGCTGCACCTTGACCAGGCTCAGGTGAAATATCACATCGATCCGGGAATTGTGACGATCGACGAGCTGTTGTTGGCCTCTTCAAACCTCCGGCTCTCCGCGACGGGAACGATCGACTTCGCCGGAAAAGTCCGGCTGGGAGCGCAGCTCGCAATTTCCGAAAGGATTCGTGGTCAGCTCTTCAGCGGCCTGCGGGAAAGCTTCGTTCCAGCGAGCGAGGCGGGATATTCCGCGGTTGCTTTCGACATAACCGGGACGGTCGATCGACCGAAGACAAACTTGATGGGGAAGCTGGTCGGTCCGCAGCTGAAAGATCTCAATGGACTTATCAACGGCCTCTTGGGCGGAGGAAAGTCCGATCGTCCAAAGAAGAAGCGGCCCGCAGAGGAAGTCGTTGGGCCTTCTCCGCAAGCTACGGCTCAGCCGGAAGCTACCACGGAGCCGGAACCCGTAGATTCTCCCGCGCCGATCGCGCCTCCTTCGCCATGAGGGTGATCGCCGGCGTGGCTGGCGGCATCCGGCTTTGCGTTCCTGAAGCTGATGTGCGACCCACGATGGACCGCGTGAAGGCCGCGATCTTTTCCAGCCTCGGTGAACGCGTTCTCGGTGCGCGCGTGCTCGATCTGTTTGCCGGTACTGGAGCGCTCGGGATCGAGGCGCTCAGCCGGGGCGCCGCCTCGGCCATGTTTATCGAAGATAATCGCAACGCCGTGCGCGCGATCGAGCAGAACTTTATCCGCACGAAACTGCGCGGCAGAGTGCGCGCGCAGGAGGTCTTCGCCTTCCTGGAAGCGGTCGTGCCTAACGAGCGCTTCGATGTCATCTTTGCCGATCCGCCTTACGAGCAGACAAAGACCGGTGGGTTTTTCACGCGCCTGCTCCTCCAGAACGCGAAGCTGCCGCGATTGCTCGCGCGCTCCGGGACCTTCGTCCTGGAGAAGCGGCCAGCCGAGGAACTGCCTGAGATCGGCGCATGGCAGATCGCGCGCGCTAAGAAATACGGAGCTACCGAAGTGCTCTTTTTGCAGCGAGAACAGACTCAGGCAGGGCTTGGCGAGGAATGATTCGCCTAGTTTACAATCTCCTGTTTCCGCTTGGGCTCTTGTTTTTTCTCCCGGGTTATCTGCGCAAAATGCGCCGGCGCGGAAATTACCGGCGGAATTTCGGTCAGCGATTCGGATTCTATGGCAAAGATGTTCTTGACCCGCTCCCGCAACAGCGGCCGACATGGATTCACGCTGTCAGTGTGGGGGAAGTAGCCATTGCGCTGAAGCTCGCCGCAAGATTGCGCGAGCTGGAGCCGGATTTCCACGGCGTCCTGACGACCGCCACCACGACCGGCTTCGCTGTTGCCGAAAGAGAGGCAGGCGACCGGCTCCGCGTCATGTACAACCCGCTGGATTTTTGGCCTATCGTCCGTCGAGCTTTCGCGACCATCCGACCGAAACGGATCGTGCTCGTGGAAGCGGAAGTGTGGCCAAATCTCGCCGCCTGTGCGCGTGCTCGCGGGATTCCGTTAGCACTCGTGAACGCCCGATTATCACCGCGTTCGGAGCGGCGGTTCCGGCGCTTCCGCGCGCTCGTCGCCCCCACGTTTTGCTGCCTCGATCTTGTTTGTGTTCAGGAACGCAAGGACGTCGAACGCTGGGCTTCCTTAGGCGTGCCTCGTGAGGTCATCAAAGTCGTCGGGAGCATCAAATACGATCCGGAGGAAACCGGAGTGGATACGCCCCTCGCGCTCCGCGTCCTCAGATCGTGCGGCATTGGCGAAGGCAGGCCGGTCCTCTTCGGAGGCAGCACGCATCCCGGCGAGGAGGAGATTCTGGCCACGGTATTCTTGCGGCTCCGAGCGGAGTTTCCGTCGCTGCTGCTTATCATTGCGCCGCGTCACGTGGAACGCACTCCGAAGATTCTCGAGATCTTGCAAGCGCGAGGCTTGCGGACCGCTTTGCGCAGCGCCGTAGAGCAAAACGCAGGCGTGGAACCCGATTGCCTTCTCCTCGACACGACCGGCGAACTCCGGAATTGGTATGCCGTCGCGACGGTGGTGTTTGTTGGCAAAAGCTTAATCGCGACTGGCGGGCAAAACCCCGTCGAACCTATTCTCGCGGGCAAGCCGGTCATATTTGGACCGCACATGGAGAACTTCGCCTCGCTAGCCGATTCCCTGCTCGCCGCGGGTGGCGCTGTGCAAGCAGATAACGGCGACGCTCTCGAGCTCAAAGTAACCGAGCTCCTGCATGATCCGAAACGCCAGGATCGCATGGTGCAGAACAGCCTCCAGGTTCTTGCAAAACATCGCGGTGCTACGGAGCGAACGGCAGAACTCATTGTTGCGCTGCAGCCGCGTCGGGATGGGGGCTGAGGCGTCTCCAAATAACTTGCACGCCCGGGTGTGCTTCTGATATTCCCGCGCTTCCTCGACCCTATCGTCCAGTGGCCTAGGACACCGCCCTTTCACGGCGGTAACACGGGTTCGAATCCCGTTAGGGTCGC
>JACCTI010000395.1 GCA_013812515.1 Chthoniobacterales bacterium | reverse complement strand
AATCTAGCGCATCTGCGCCGGCGGGAAATGAGCGCCGGCAAACTTTAGTACTGTTTTAATTACTCTGAAATCCCGCCCCGTCTAAGCTCCTTCAGGAACGGTGAATCCTGGGCCTTCAACGTTAGTTCCCGCCATTCCTGACGCGGTCCAGCAAGTGCCCGTTCTGAACGGCGCTAAGGTGCATCAGAGCCGCTTGCTCCTGCTCTGTCTCGCCAGCCTCGGGATCGTCTACGGCGACATCGGCACGAGCCCGCTCTACGCGCTGCGAGAATGTTTCTACGGTGAGCACGCGGTCCCGCCCACGCCCGCAAACGTGCTCGGCGTGCTCTCGCTGATCCTTTGGTCTCTCATCCTCATCATTTCCGTCAAGTACCTGATCCTGATTCTACGCGCCGATAATCGCGGTGAAGGCGGCATCCTGGCGCTCGCCACTTTGGTCAGTGATGTAGCACGCCGCGGGAAAGCCCTCCTCTTGCTGGGACTTTTCGGAGCCGCCTTGCTCTACGCCGACGGAATGATCACTCCGGCGATCTCGGTCTTGAGCGCTGCCGAGGGATTGCACGTCGCCACGCCACTCTTCGATCCCTATGTCGTGCCGGTCGCCATCGGCATTCTAATCGCACTTTTCCTCTTTCAATCGCGCGGGACGACCGGAGTAGGCCGCGTATTCGGACCGGTCACGGTCTTGTGGTTTGTCGCCATCGCCCTTCTTGGAATCCATCAGATCGGGCGCGCGCCGGAAGTTCTGGCCGCAATCAATCCGGCCCACGGTTTCGAATTCTTTCGGAACAACGGACCGCGCGGCTTCGTCGTGCTCGGTGCGGTCTTTCTCGCTGTCACCGGAGGCGAAGCTCTCTACGCAGATATCGGTCACTTCGGAACTGCGCCGATACGCATTACCTGGTTCGCCGTCGTTCTGCCCGCATTAACGCTGAATTATTTTGGTCAAGGAGCGCTGCTCCTGGTCGAGCCGGAATCTGCGGTGAATCCCTTCTTCCGCATGGCGCCGTCGTGGGCGCTCTATCCGATGGTGCTGCTCGCCACCGCCGCGGCGGTGATTGCTTCGCAGGCCATCATCAGCGGCGCTTTTTCTCTCACGATGCAGGCGATTCAACTTGGCTACATGCCGCGCTTGAAAGTGAATTACACCTCCGAGCGCGTCATCGGTCAGGTTTATGTGCCGGTGGTGAATTGGGCCTTAATGCTTTCCTCGATTGGACTGGTCCTTGGCTTTGGCACTTCGAGCCATCTCGCGGCGGCCTACGGTGTAGCGATCACGACCACGATGTTGATCACGACGATCTTGTTCTACGTCGTCGCGCGCCGGCGCTGGCGCTGGCCAACGGTGGCCGCTCTGCCTGTCGCGGCCTTCTTCATCGCGATCGATCTCGCATTCTTCGGCGCGAACATGCTCAAGGTCGCGCACGGTGGCTGGTTCCCGCTCCTCGTCTCCGCTTCCATCCTTTTCCTCATGCTGACGTGGCGAAAAGGCCGTCGTGTTCTTCGCACCCGTTTGAGCGACATTTGCCTTCCGCTCGATGCTTTTCTGCCCGACCTGAAAAGCCAGAGCATCCGGCGCGTCCCGGGCACGGCCGTCTTCATGTCCGGTAATCGATTCGGGACGCCGCTCGCGTTGCTCCACAATCTGAAGCACAACAAAGTGCTGCACGAGCAGGTGGTCTTGCTCACCGTGCGCACAGAAGAGGTTCCTTATCTCGCGAATCTCCGCGATCGCATCGCACTCGAAAAACTGGAGGAAGGCTTTTGGCGCGTGCAGGTCCACTTCGGCTTCATGGAAAAGCCCGATGTCCCCGCCGCGCTTGAGAACGTGAAGGAACCCGGCCTTGGCTTTGATCCAATGCGCACCACCTATTTCATCGGGCGCGAGACAATCCTTGCCACTCGCACCCTCGGTCTCTCGGCGTGGCGTGGCTCAATCTTCGCCTGGATGATCCGCAACGCCGGCGACGTTACGTCCTATTTCTGTCTGCCGCCGAACGGCGTCGTGGAGCTTGGCGCACGCGTGGAACTGTAGCCCGTCGTCGCTTGGCAGGAACGGCGCGCTGCGCCGTCCCTACGCGCATCCATCCAGGAAGGTTCGGCACGTCCCTGGAGCGCGCCACCCGCCTCGGCGCCGCAGCGCGACGTGCCTACCGAAGTTCACCAAATTGTAACGTTGCCGTCATCGGCGCGTCACAATCGCTCGCCAGCTTCCGGCGAGATAACAACCGGCGGCCTCTGCGCCGCAACACCAACCAAGGAGAAACAATGTTCGTGAAGAAACTCATTTTTGCCGTAGCCGCTCTGACTTTGGCCTTCGGCGGAATCACTGCGCAGGCTCAGGATAACGGCGCCCTGCTCGATTTGCTCGTGCGCAAAAAAATCATCACCGATCAGGAAGCCGAAGAGATTCGCGGCGAGTTGACGAAGGAATTTTCCGGCACGCCGGCCGGCAAGTTGAAACTGTCTACGCCCGTGACCGAGCTGGAACTCTACGGCGATGCGCGAGTCCGTTATGAAATTCGAAACGGGAACAGCGGGCCGCCCAGCACGCTGGTGACGAACCCCAACGACGCCCAGCAGCGAAACCGTGCACGTTATCGCCTCCGCCTCGGATTACGCGGCACCTTGCTGGATGACTGGTTTTTTGGTCTTCGCCTCGAAACCAGCACCAGCCCGCGTTCAACCAATGTCACTTTCGGCGACGACAGCGGACCGTTTGGCAAAACGAGTGATGGCGCGTTCGTGGGGCAAGCTTACCTCGGCTACAAAGGCATCCGCGACGTTACGCTGACGGTGGGCCGCATGCCGAACCCATTCATCACCAGCTCGATGGTTTGGGACGGAGACATCAATCCGGAAGGTCTGGCGGAACAATACAAGCACACCTTCAATCTCTCGTATGGCGGCGGCACCTCAGCCGCGTCCGCGGAATCCTACAGCAAAGATGCGAAAGGCGGCGCGGTCGCCGCGGTCACCTCCGAGCCGTACAAAATGTCGATCGACGTTTTCGCTAATTTCGGGCAGTTCGTCTACGACGATGTGAACCCGGAAAATCCGATCGGGCCGCGCTCGAACGGAGTGCCGAATACCGATGCTTACATGCTCGGCTGGCAGGTGGGCGCGAAGTTTAACTTCACGAAAGACATGTACCTCCGCATCGCACCCACTCTCTATAACTACACTGGAAACGGCGACTCCTTCAACAAGTTGTATAGTGGCGATCCCGATGTCCTCGACGAGGAGGGCGACCGGATCGCCCTGAATCAGACGGGCGTGGATAGTTTGTTCGTGTTCAACATGCCGACAGAATTCGGCTTCAAAATCGGCGAGCTTCCCGCCCGTGTCTTCGGCGATTTCGCGGTCAACCTTGATGCTGAAGATCGTGCCCGAGCGGCGGGCCATCCGGAGAGCGACGATCAGCGTTACGCCTATCAAATCGGGGTCGGCGTTGGGCAGCTCAAGGCAAAACATGACTGGCAAATCCAGGCGTTCTGGCAGCACGCCGAGCAATACGCGCTCGATCCGAACCTCGTCGACTCCGACATCTTCGATAGCCGCGTGAACATGGAAGGCATCGCCATCCAGGCCGGCTATGCCGTGAGCGACGCGGTCACATTCAATCTCACCTACGCCTACGGCGAGCAAATCGATAACGGTCTTGGAACGGGCGGCGTGGGCGACATTGGCGTCAATCCGCTGCGCGAATACCAGCTCTTTCAAGCCGACCTGAACTGGAAGTTCTAACGCATCTGCAATCCAAAAACTCTCATCAATAACCCTCCAGACGGCGAGAGCGCCGTCACTTCAAAAACATGAAAATCACATCACTCGCACTCATCGCCGGCCTTGCCTTCGCTTCCACTGAAGCACGCGCGGATCGGCTCGTCATCAAAGGCTCCGATACCCTCGGCGCCAAGCTCGTGCCGCAACTCGCGGAGCAGTTCAAAGCACAGAACCCCGGCACCACCTTTGACATTGCCGCGGAAGGTTCCACTACCGGCATCGCCGCCATTACCGATGGCACCGCGCAGATCGGCATGTCGAGTCGGCGCGCGAAGCCAGCCGAAGTCGGCGCCGCTTCGTCGAAAGGCGTGAACATGAAGCCGACGATCGTCGCCTATGACGGGCTGGGAGTAATCGTCAACGCAAAGAATCCCATCACCAACCTAACCAAGAAGCAGGTGGAGCAAATCTTCACCGGGGACGTGACCGATTGGAGCGCGGTCGGTGGTTCCGGGGGCAAGATCTCGATCTATACCCGCAACACTTCGTCCGGCACCTATTCGGACTGGAAAGAACTGGCGATGAAGAAGCGCGATTACGCCGGCGGCTCACAAAAGATGGCCGGCCACGAGCAGATCGCGGCGGAAGTGGGCAAGAACGCAAACGGCATAGGCTATGTCGGCTTGGCCTACATGAATGCACCGGGCATCAAAGTCGTCGCGATCGAGGGTGCGAAACCGACGCAGCAAGCCGTCCGAAACAAATCATGGCCTTATGCGCGACCGACGTTTTACTACACGAATGGCGAACCAAGCGGGGTCGCAAAACAATTTCTCGATTTCACACTCAGTTCCACTGGTCAGAAGATCGTGGATCGAGTTGGCTTCGTCGGCGTCAACGAGGTGAAATAGTTCGGACCAAGAGTCAGCGTCCAAAGCCCGCGGGGAGAAATTCTCGGGGCTTTTTGGCCTTTGCCGGAATCCGATGACGTTGATTTGAACGCGGAAGGCGAGACTGCCTCTGTCAAATCCAAATCATTGATCGCTCATGGTTGCGCGATCTCGCCATTTACTCCCATCGCGGCCTCGAGTGTCAGACCCGGTCCTGCACTTTGATAATCTTGAACAGCACAATGCTAAGCACCGTCGCCACCATCGTCACTGCCAGCGCGATCACCGTTTCCTTGGCTTGACCCATCCGAACAAGAAGTGCGAGCGACGTTACCGCTCCCGCCATCTGAGCGATCCCGAAAAGAGCACGCGTGACGGCCCAAAACAGCACCGCGGGGGAATTGGTGCCCTGCATCTCCTACCGCCCGCCGACCACGCCGAAGACTTCGCTAGGTTCGCAACAGCCTGCGTGGAGCTTGTCCAGCCTCGTCAGATCACGCGTGAAGACCGCGTCGGATTGAACGCAGTCCTGAAGGCACCGCAGGTTCGTTTCCAACTCCGGCGCGCGGTTCGCCGGCAGCGAATAGATGATCCAGTTACCACTTCGCTGGGTTGTGACCAGACCTCGAGTGCGAAGATAACCCAGGTGCTTCGAAACCTTTACCTGCGGCTCCTTCAGAACCTCCTGGAAATGGCAGACGCAAAGCGGCCCCTTTGTGAGCAGATGCAGGATGCGCAGCCGCGTGCGATCACAGAAACACTCATAAATTTGGATGAGGTCCATCCGGAAGATCGCGTTGCGCTAGCAGCAGCTAACGCTTGTCTCGGTGTCAGCCTTGTCGCCGGTGCCGCAGCCTTTCCCTTCGATCCCGCACTTCTCCTTCGCAAGACAATCCGTGTGTTTCTCGCCCAGCTGGATCTCGATGTAATCCCCGGAGAACGCAGCGCTCGTGATCGGGAACTGCGTGATGGCACAATCTTCGTACTCGACTTCAACATCCAGGTCATCATGCGGAAGGACCCGATCCCCGAGCTGAAGAATCTTCGCGAACGTGCCGGCATCGAGCCGATGGTCGAAGTCATCGGCCACATAGGTCTGGAGTAGACAGGTATCGGCCGTGTCATGCAGCGTGCCGCCACAATCGATGAATCTTTTTGCGACATGCCCAACTTCCGTAATGTGGAAATGCGCCGGGATTTGATCGCCATCCGGCAGCGTGAAACGCAGGAGCGCCTCGGGATGCAGCACCAGAGTGGCTTTGAGATCTTTCAATTTCATGGTTGCTCGATATTCCAATTAAGGAATGTTTCAACTGCAACGCAAATCCAAGTCCCTTCCATGGTGTTCACAACAGCGCCGAGCCGTATCGCCGAGGGTTTCGTCAACGCCCTTGCAGCGAATATTTTGAAGCGCAGAGTGCCGGGCTCGAGCCCCGCATAGGTATTCAGGATGAAAAACTGGCGCAGGTCCGGGAAATTCAGGACAGCATTTGCGGGGCGGAGGAGTGGTGCGGTGAGGTCTGCAAACCCAGAGCAGTCCGCTGCGACTCTTTGTATTGAAGAGTAGGAGGCATTGCATGTTCCGTGAGTTCACCCAATCGTAACCTCGCTGTCGTCAAGGCGTCACAATCCGCCCATACTTTTACCCAGTAAACTGTAGAGAAACTCAAACATTCATTCACCAATCCCCTATGAAATCCCAATACATCGCGCTAGCTGCCGGCCTGGCCCTCGTCGCTTCCAATGCGAAGGCCGAGCGGCTTGTAATCAAAGGCTCCGATACTCTCGGCGCAAAGCTGGTTCCCCAGCTCGCGGAGGAATTTAAAGCGACACATCCCGAGACCACCTTCGACATTGCCGCGGAAGGTTCCACTACCGGCATTGCCGCGATCATCGACGGAACCGCGCAGATCGGCATGTCCAGTCGTGAGGCCAAAGACGCTGAGATCGCGGCGGCGAAGGCCAAAAGCGTGGAGATGAAGCCAATCACGGTGGCCTACGATGGACTCGGCGTGATTGTTAACGCCGCCAATCCGATCACAAACCTGACCAAGAAGCAGATCGAGCAGATCTTTACCGGCGAGGTCTCGGACTGGAGCGCGGTCGGTGGAAAAGGCGGCAAGATTTCCGTCTACACCCGGAACACCTCTTCCGGCACGTATTCCGACTGGAAAGAGCTGGCGATGAAGAAGCGCGATTACGCTCCGAGCGCGCAAAAAATGGCAGGCCACGAACAGATCGCGGCCGAAGTAGGCAAGAACGCGAATGGTGTTGGCTATGTTGGGCTGGCTTACATGAACGCTCCAGGCACGAAAGTGGTCTCGGTCGATGGCGCTGCTCCATCGGGAGACGCGGTCCGAAACAAACAATGGCCGTATGCGCGGCCTACCTTTTACTACACGAATGGCGAACCGGCCGGCGCGGCGAAAGAGTTCGTCGACTTCACCCTCAGCGACACTGGACAGAAGATTGTGGACCGCGTCGGCTTCGTCGGCGTCAAGGAAATTAAATAGTCCCAGCCGGATCGCATTGTCATCGCGCCGGTCTTCGCAAAAGCTGGCCGGGAACAAACAGATCGCAAAGGAGGGTCGGGAACAACGCGAATGGCATTGGCTACGTCGGTCTCGCCTATGGGCAAGCGAGCGGCGTGAAAGTGTTGCCGATCGACGGCGCTATGCCGTCGAAAGAGAGTGTGCTGACAAGAGCTATCCTTATGCGCGGCCGACGTTCTACTACACAGACGGCGAGCCAAACGGCGTAGTGAAAGAGTTCCTCGAATTCACGCTCAGCGACGCGGGACAAAAGATCGTCGAGCAGGTCGGCTTCGTGCCGATCAAGTGAACTCCAAGTTTGCAGGTTAGGTTAAGTG
>JACCTI010000386.1 GCA_013812515.1 Chthoniobacterales bacterium | reverse complement strand
CCAATCGCGAGCCCGCTGGGTTCAACTAAGCATCAAAAATTGAACAGATCCCCGCGCTAAGTGCTTGGCCGCGCATTGCCAGAATAAAGAAAGTAGGATGAGCACGGCAGCAATGTCACGCCATGATCCTATGAAACGAAAGGTTTTCGGAATTGGCTTCACAAAACGGCCACAACTTCACTTGCGAAAGCTTTAAGTCAATTAGGGTACCGAGTCACCGGCCCAAATGGGGTTGATGATCCGAACATCGCTGACCATTCTATGATGTTCGGTCTGGCCAAGCAGTTTGATGCGTTTCAGGATAACCCATGGCCGATCTTCTACCGCCAGCTCGACGAAGCATTTCCCTAATGCAGCGGGCCACCGGAGACCCTGCCGCGGAAGAAAACGGGCGCCTTCGTGTCTGGCTATTCCTCGTCTTAGTGCACTGTAATTTTGACATATGACGCATTCATTTGTAAGTTAGGGAGGTAATAACAATTCGCTTAGCTCCGCCGGAACGACGTGGACGTAAAGCGCGCGCTCGGCACGGAGCTGTCGTTGGGCGCCGCCAAACTCCAGATCGTTTCCGGCTTGAATGTCTACAGAGGAAAAGGCCAGCGCGACGCAAGCTATATTCTTCGGAGTCAGCGTGCCGACGGCACATGGCTTTATGCGCTGGACAACCCGCCCGAAGCGTTCATCGACCATTTTCATACCTGCTTTCGCTTGAAGAATCAGTTCAAATTGAACAGGCGCTTGCAATCCCAAGAGGTAGGTTCCTGCGATCAGAAAAGGGAGACAAATATTATGGGCGAGAGCTCTTTGATGAGAAGGATGATTCCAAATCTTTCGCCATCGAGCCTCGTAAACAGATCGTGCGACTGGAAATATACAATATAGCTGAAGCGATAACGTTGGGCGTTCTACTGCGTGATGATAATCCGGGAGCCTTCGAGCTCTCCCCCAGAGCTGGCAATTCGTCTGGTGCGGGATTCTCAATCCCTCGCGGATATTTCGTGACGCGGATATACCGTGGCGGCATGAGACACAAGTTGCGTTTTCTAGGCCGGCCGCAGGCACAACTCTTTTATGCGCTCACCAATCGTCGATCGGTGATGGAGTCAAATGATTCAGACTTCCTCAGCGATTATCTCCGCGTACACGTTGGAGCCGCGCCAAGTTGGGTTGCACTTCCCAAACGTAACCCGAATGAACCTCGTTTGTTGCGCGCCGGCACCGGACATGAGGGCGGCTACGCATATTTGGAGGTTGGTTTTGCAAACGTAAACTCTCCGCGCCTTCGAGCGGACGCGAGGATCATGCGCCGAGCGGATTGGAACCCCGAACCCCGCTCCAGTGGCGATACGGCCCGCCTCGAAGAAATTTCCGCCGCGCCGATGAGCATAACAGATTGTAGCCCCGTAACTCAGCCACTTCAATGAGTGCAGTTCTCTTAGGCGATTCGAACCTACGTGATGAGGACAACAGAATCGGGAAGATTCTCGACTTTTTTGCTGTTGAATGGCGGGCTGCCGCACTGCCCGCGGTTCACACCGACGTCAGCGAGGATGGTCTGGCTTCTCGGCCGATCCGCCTGTTGGGCTCTGCTCAAGTCTTCTGCGAACTACTCGAACAACTGGAGCACAGTCCGCAGTTGCGAAAATGGTGGAGCGAGAGGGTTCACTCCGCCTTCGTCTATGCGGCGCGAGACTCTGGCGCACTTCAGCTTTTGCTCCGTCGACTGACAACGTGCGCGCCCATCAGCAAGAGGACAACCCAGGACAAGGAGTTCGCGGTGACAGAAGAGTGGAATGAATTCTGCGCTGCGATGTCTGGTGTACGCACACGTCTCCCTCCAGAAAGCATCACCCCGAGCATGGTTCTCGACACTACGGAAGGCGGCTTGCCTATCATCTCGTCGGCGCAAGGAGCTGCTTTTATCATGCTGGAGTATCATGGCGTCCGCATCTTCCTATCTACGTCCGAGGAGATCGTGGACTTGGACTCTGCGATTCAAGTTGGGAACTTCGACATTCGCGATTACTTCCTGGCTGCCGTGCCTCTCGTTTTGTATGTGAACTGGGCATTTAAGGGTGAGTCTTGGAAAACGCCGGAAATAGGCGCCTGCGTCATTATCGACGACCCGCTAATTCGCCCCAGGTATGGTTTCATCAATTTTCGCAAGCTCGTGGGCCTAATCAATCATCATCGAATCACAGCCAGTCTCGCCTTCATCCCTTGGAATTGGCGCCGAACCGATCCAAACACAGCCCGTCTATTTCGAGACGGTGCTAGAATGTCTCTGTCGGTTCACGGTTGCGACCATACTCGGAGGGAATTCGGAACTTCGGACAGCCAGGTTGTTGCGAGCAAAGTCAAACGGGCGGTTGAACGCATGGAGAGTCATGAAACGCGATCAGGAATCAAGTTCGATCGAGTCATGGTATTCCCGCAGGGTGTGTTCTCCGAATGTTCAATCAGCGTTCTTAAACAATATAATTTCCTGGCTGCTATTAACACTGGGATGATCAGCTCTGACGCGGAGCCGCGAACGATTCGCTTGCGCGATCTATGGGAACCCGCCCTAATGGCATACGGTGAGTTCCCGATTTTTAGCCGCCGGTCGCCAGCGGCCGGCCTGGAGAATTTTGCCTTCGACATGCTACTTGGAAAGCCGTGCCTCATTGTAACGCATCACGATTTCTTCGGCGATGGTTGTCGGCGCTTTGTCGATTTCGTAGCTGGGCTAAAGGCGATCAATTGCCCTTTGGTATGGCGGAGTCCAGCCGCGCTAGTTAGGCGAACTTTTCGGCAGCGAGAACTTAGTTCGGGAGAAATCGAAGCCGAAATGTTTACTCGCGAGTTGATCATTGAAAACCACTTTGATCGTCGAACGCGTTATCTTATAAAGAAGCGTGAATCGTGTTCATCCAGGGTGAGTTCGGTTTGGCACGACGCGGAGCATTTGGAATGGACATACTCCGATGGATACGTGAGGTTTTCAGTCGAGTTGGAGCCTAAGCAAACGACGACAGTCTCGATCGATTTGCACGAGGGTAGCAGAGAAGTGGCGTCGGAAAGCCAATGGGCAGAACGGGCAAAGGTTGCTCTCCGCCGCCTTTTGTCTGAGGCTCGAGACAATTACTATCATCCGATTCGTGCATGGTCGCCATTTCGGAAGTAGCACGAGGCGACATTTGGGATGCCGTGTCTTCAAAGCTTCGGTAGGCGAATGCGAAGCGAAAAACAAATGGCTCTAGTACACACCACACCCGGGCTGGCGGAGCGA
>JACCTI010000372.1 GCA_013812515.1 Chthoniobacterales bacterium | reverse complement strand
CCTTACATGACAATGAGCGTGGTCAACTCAACACCCGGGTTTTTCCCCGACTGGAGAACGATAATGAAGAAAATGAAGTTAGTATTAATTGCGTCGGCCTGTTGCTCGGCGCTCACAATGACGGTTTCGGCTCAGCAGGCCGATCAAGCAGTCGCCGATACAGTCATTGCCATGACGAAAGCGCAGTGGGCCTCGGAAATGAAAGACGCATCGAATGTCGCCGAACAATTCAAGGACGCGGCCGATGACTACACCGAGTTGAATGCCGATTATTCGACTCGCATCGATGGCAAGGCCATGTCGACACGACTTGGTGAAGGGGCAGGGACAGGCTCGGTCAAGACAGTCGCGGCGGAGATGGCTAACCCGAAAGTTCAGGTCTACAACGGAGACGTAGCCATCCTGACCTACAACTACGCCGGGGTAACTCGCGATAAGGACGGAAAGACAGAACCGGGGCGGGCGAAGTCCACGCGAGTCTTCGTCAAGAAGGACAACAAATGGGTGATGGTCCACGCCAACTTTGGCGCGGATCCAGTGCCGGAATAGATCGCGAGAAAGCAGAGCGGGGCGGCGGGCGCGAGTTGCGCTCGGCGGCCCTTTCTCTGTCAGTCTCTAGTCCCGACCGCGCTCGGGAAACCCGCTCGCTCATTATATGTCGCCGGAGCTTGGCAGCGACACGTGGCGAGCGGACTGTCGCCGCGCGAAACTGAAGTCAAGGGCCAGGCTGGAAAAGATTTAACAGCAGATTGCCCAGCACGCAGCTTTTCTCGACAATCCAACGCGATGCACGGTAACGGGCCAGCCCATGCAGCTTCGACTGTGCTGCTGCGGTATGGCTGACGGCTCTCGTCAAGATCATTTTGCGGCGTTGGCGAGCCGCCGAACGCGCTGGTCTACTTCGTGATCTCCCAAAACCCTTACGTTCGACTTCAATAAATCGAGCGTACATTGGAGCAGAAGCCGAACGCGCTGATTTTCGGCAAAGGGAAATCGGCAAGGCCAACGCCAACTCCAACACCAACGCGCCGCGGTCGGAGAGAGTAGGTGATTCCCGCTGCGGGTTGCGCAGCTGCGCCGGTTCGGGGGCTCGGCCACAGCCGACAAAATAGCAGCGCGATGATTTCCCCTAGACTCCAACGGCGACGAAGCATCCGAAGGAATCTCTGATATTTTACAATCTCGGGTGCCACGAATGCCAGCTTGGCGATTTAGATGCAGCGAAAGAGCGTCTGAAACGCGCTTTCCCCCTTCAGCCTAAATGCCGCGAAATGGCTTTAGAGGACTCGGACTTGGAGGCGCTGTGGAAATCATTGAGCTGTGATTGAGAAGATCATCAACGACAAACTGGTGCTGATCGCGCCGCTTCGGACTTCGCCATTGCCCATGACATTCCACATGGCGGCAGGTGCCAAACGGGCGCTTGGCAGAGGACGGCGTCATTAATCGGCGATACAGCTCCAGGAGGCTTCAACGAAACGTTATCGCCAGCGCACAGAGATGAAGGTTCAGGAGGCGGACGGGTCTGTGATTTTCACCACCAAGCTAAAGCTCACCGGTGGGTCCAAGAAAACGGCAGACGGTGCGGAGAAGCACAAGAAGCCGTGTCTTCATCTGCATGCAGGACACTCTGACGCGGCCGCGAGACTTCTCAGCTTCAACTAGGAGGAGGGCATTGCGATTCTAAACGTCGCGCGGTCACGAGCATCAACGGGACCTCGTCATCATCTGTCTCGGGGTCCATAGCTTCCGGTGCTTCGGATTGAACTCATCTTGGAATGCCATCTCCCGCCCCTTGCGGTCTGTCCCAATAAGGTCTGTTAGGCGGATCGAAGGACGCTAAAAAGCTTATGACGGTCGCTTTCTACCGAGGGAACTAATCTCCATAAGCCCATTATTGAGGTTTTGATGAGCCCCCGCCGCTTTGTGCTGGCATTTTGCGTTACATCTTCGTTTCATTTCCGCTAATGAACCCACAAATTTCTACTATAATCAGGCGGTCGGGGCCGATGGGTTGGCCATGTTTCATGATGGCTCTTGCCTTTGCTAGCAGCTGTTCGACGCCATCCTCCGTCGCGCTGATTTCGATTCCGCTCGACTATAAAACCATGGCAGAGCCAGGTGACTTCCCATCTCTGCCGGCATGTGCTTCCCTTTCGGGCGTTGAAGTCGTTGATGGTCGCGCCGAAAAGACGATCGGGAAAAGATTCATCGAAGGAAACGCTTCAACAGTGGTGCCAGTTACCACCTCTTCTGACGTGGCTACCTGGGCCCGCAATGGAGCTTTAGATATTTTGAGGAGCTCTGGCGTCACAATTGGAAAGCCGGGGGCACCGGTCCTTCGACTGGCGATCGAAGAAATCAGAACGAACGAAAATGTTGTTCGTCGCTCGGGCTACGACGGGCGCATCGTTGCTTCGGGTCAGCTAATTCGAGGCGGAACCGTTCTGTGGTCAGACCGTGGGAACGGTTCCGCGGAGAATTACGGGTATTCAGGTCGTGCCGACAACTATCAAGAGACACTTAATCATGCTCTTGATCGCGCCGTGCTTGGGCTATTAAGCCGGCCGCAGTTCAGAAAAGAAATCTGCTCTGGCCAACGTTGAGCCACTTTCGGGGCCCCGCCGAAGGTTCGACTTAGACGAAGAAGCCACACGATGAGCAACCCGAACATCGGAAAACTGGAGCGGGTCTCGCTTCGCAAAGTATGGGAGCACGAAGCCTATGACTTCACGCAATGGCTGCAGGAAATATCGATGTTCTGAACACCGCACTCGACCTGAATCTCGTCAACGTGGACCGTGAGCAGGCAGCCGGTTCATTTAGCATCGATCTTGTGGCTGAGGATGAAGGTGGCGGCACTGTCATTATCGAAAATCAGTTAGAGGAGAGTAACCACGACCACCTAGGCAAGCTTATCACCTACCCTTCTGCGAGCTCACTGTTTCGCAGTTTCTTCGACCTAACCAACGTTGGGGGTTTTGTTTTCTGAGCCTTCTTTTAGCGACAGTCACAATCTTTTAGAAACAGGCAGAAAACTTGCGCGGAGGAGGGCCAAACGCCTACCCTTCCTCTAGTTTGCTTTGCCGTGTTCCTCTTTTACGCGAGGTTATTCAATGTACGTAAAACTCCTTTTCACTCTGTTTCTCTCTTTTTCTACAGCTCTAGCGGCTTCTGCAGCTTCTGTCCCCGATGTAATTGGGCGGAGCCTTACCATAGCTCCTTCATCAACCCGCGTTTTTTCTGGCACTGCTTACTTATCTTTTGGTTCACTTTCTTTTAAGGCGGCGAAGTCTTCCGGCAATTTGGGTGTTTATTCAGGCACGTACAAACTTAAAGTTACTCTCTATCCTTGGGAGAACCAGACTGGCACTTGCGATGTTGTCGTTTCCCAGGCCGATACTACTAAACTGCAGTCCGGTAAGCCTGCTTCGTTCAACGGTAAAGCCACGAGTACTAAAGGCTCTGTCCGGTCAGTTTCTGGTATGCTGTACCCAAAACAAGTGTCTGACGCTTCAAAGGGGGACGTTGTCTTCATCGTAGATAGCAACAAGGGTAAGATTGAGTTTAAGTCGTCCTACGAATTTCGCTGAAATCTTTGCGCTACCAAATTACAACGTGAGTGACTTGAACGTCTATTATTTCCCTGGCGCGATTGTGGGGCGAACTCGTCTGGCGGTGCAGCCGCGCCGTCGCTGCGAGTGACGGTTCAGGGAGCGAGATCCTTCGCGCGATAAGGGCGCCCAACAAGGAGGACGTCAGCGGACATGTTCCTATGTACGTTCCTATTACGTTTTTCTCTTGAACGTAACGTGCTGCTCTATTCGAAAATCAAGATCGATGCGAGCACGAGCAGGAGTACGAGACGGAAGAGAAAATCCTTGCGGTTCAGTCGGCCGCTTCCGACGAATCGCTCATGCCGGAGGCATCGCCGTCGTCAAAGTCGAAGGAACGATGGGGGGAGGACGACCCTGTCGTGGCTTTACCAGCCCGACCCGTAGAACGTTCGGCGGCCACACCAGCTAAAGCCGCTCCCGATATTTTCGATCGGGTCGCATCGCCGTCGCCCTTCAATGCAGACGAATATCTAAGATGGCGACGACTGCAAAGTCCGAGTCCGCTACCAAAGCGGTAGCCAATCGCATGTCGGCTTGTGGGAGCACGGCCGTCAAAGAAATTCCGTATCCTGATTCAGCCGTCGAAAAAACAGCCCGTACCATTCACGCATCCACATTGCGGCGGGCAGCTGATGGTGTCTGTGATCGGGAGCCTCGCGCGGCAGCGAGGGCAGGAAACGATACTTGTCCCAGCGTTCGAGGGGGGACAGCTAGGTAAGCGGTTATGACGGTCCTCGCAGGCCACCGACTGCGCCGCTCAGCGGCAGAATAGGCTCATACCGGCGCTCCCTGAGCAACTTGCCGCCAGAATCATAGATTCGCAGTTCGCTGCCTATTTTCTGCGAGAGGAATCCGACAAGATGC
>JACCTI010000251.1 GCA_013812515.1 Chthoniobacterales bacterium | reverse complement strand
TTCATGACAAGCTTTCTGGTTGAGGTGAGAGGCTCGTCCGGAAACCCGGGCACCCTGTCAGGGCGAGCCGCGAAGCGCTCGCTTCGCATCTGTTGTTACTGGCGGCGAGGGTAAAGATGTGCGGACTGACGAGTCAAGTATCCTTTTTCTGAACCTACACGGTGGCAAGTAACGACGCAGTGAACCGAACCCGCTCGACGGCGGCTGGATTGCCTGCAACGCTCCACGCATCGTTCATGAAACAGTGGTTCGCATTTGCGCTTCTCTCGGTCCTTGTCATTGACGCTGCTCCTTTGTCGGCACAGGCGCAAAGCGCGATGGACGATCCGCTGCAAAAGCTCTCGTCAGATTTCTGGACGTGGCGCGCGGAGTACGCGCCGTTTTCCGGCGATGATGTCAATCGCATTGATCGCCCGCGCGGCGTGCGCGACTGGTCACGCGCAAAGATCGATGCGCATCGTCAGGAGCTCGCGGAGTTCGAAGGGCGGTGGAAGCAGCTCGATGCGAGCGGCGGGCCGGTCGCCCGGCACGTCGATTACCGGGTGATCGGCTCGGCCTTGTCGCGCGTCCGGTGGGAACTCGACGTGAACCCACGCTGGAAACGCGACCCGACCTTTTACATAGAGCAAACGTTAACGCCGGTGGTCGAGGCGCTGACGGTTCCCGGTCCGTATGATGAACCGAGGAGCCGCGAAATCCTGACGCGGATCGAGAACATTCCCGACATTTTGGAGCAGGCGGAAGCGAACCTGGACCAGCCGCCGGCGCCGTTCGCGACCGTCGCGGCGCAAGCGCTTGACGGCGCGCGGGATCGCCTGCGGAAAATGGCCGGGTCGCTTCGGCCGCAAACGACACTCACCGAACAGGAACTCGCTGAGGCGACTGATCGTGCCTCGACCGCGCTCGAGAAATTCCGAGCCGCTTTGGAACAACGGCTGCCATCATTGCCCGCCAATACTGCGCTCGGTCGCGACGCATACCTGTTTTTTCTGCGGAACGTCGCGCTGATGCCGTACTCGCCGGAAGAGCTTCTCGCGATGGGCCGGCAGGAGTGGAGCCGCGCGGTCGCATTCGAAGCTTACGAGAAGAACCGGAACAAAGACCTGCCGCCGGCGCCGCTGGCTAGGAACATTGAAAGCTGGGTCAAGGACACGGCGTCGGGGGAAGCGGCGATCCGCACATTTCTCCACAAGCGCGGCATTCTTACCGTGCCGGGCTGGATGCAGCACTACACGCTGCGAGCCATGCCGGATTATCTGCGCGCGCTGGAAGGCTTCGGCGAGATGGATGACTTCACCTCGCCCTCCCGGCTACAGGAGAATTGCATCCGCTACGTCACTGAGCCGTCGCCGAAGGCCGGCTACTTCTTTCGCGCCACCGCGCAGGATCCGCGGCCGCTTACCGTCCACGAAGGAATACCGGGCCATTATTTCCAGCTCTGCCTCTCGTGGAAACACGAAGATCCGATCCGCCGGCATTACTACGACTCCGGTCCGAACGAAGGGATCGGCTTTTATGCCGAGGAAATGATGCTGCAGGCTGGGTTATTCGACGACCGCCCGCACACGCGCGAGATCATATACAACTTCATGCGGCTGCGCGCTCTGCGCGTGGAAGTGGACGTAAAGCTCGCACTTGGCGAGTTCACCTTGGATGAGGCCGCGCAGTATCTACAGGAAAAGGTGCCGATGGATGCGGCCACCGCACATCAGGAAGCGACCAGTTTTTCGACCGCGCCCGGCCAGGCGATCTCCTATCAGATCGGCAAACTTCAGATCACGAAATTGCTCGCCGAGGCGCGGATGAAACAGGGCGACAGATTCGATCTCCGCGCCTTCCACAATTTCGTCTGGAAGAACGGCAACGTTCCGATCGCCTTGCAGCGATGGGAACTACTCGGCGCCGCGGACGATGTTCCCGTCAAGCCGTAGCGGCTCACCTGAATCGCCGCATCCGCGCAGACCATCATCTTCTGGGCAATGCTGCTTACGATCTCGGGATGGCGAAGCTCAACGTCCTGCGGCAAGGAGTCCTCTGCTTGCGAAGGCGTTTCGCGCGGCGCCGACTCCGGACGGTGAATCGCGCGCCCTGCACCATCCAGCTGCGGCACCGACGACTATCGTATTTTCGTTGTGCAACTATTCGGTTGCACGTCCCGGAGACCGTGCATAACATGCAACCATGAGTTTGCATATCGATAGTGACCGCATTCACACACAGATCCACCTCAAAGCACCTCGCTCCCGCGTCTGGCACGTGTTGACAGATCACCGGGAATTCTCCGCCTGGTTCGGGGTTAACCTGGAATCGCCGTTCGTCGCCGGACACGCGACCAGCGGCCAGATTACCATTCCGGGGTACGAGCATATCCGAATGGAGGCAACCGTGCAGAAGCTGGAGCCGGAGAGTTACTTTTCCTACACGTGGCATCCGTATGCGATCGAGCCGGGCGTCGATTATTCGAAGGAGACGCCCACGCTGGTGGAGTTCACGCTCGAAGAAAAAGATGGCGAGACTCTGCTCACCGTGACGGAGTCGGGATTCTCGAAACTTCCCCCGCATCGCCGCGATGAGGCTTTCCGTAAAAACGACAATGGCTGGTCCGCGCAGCTCAAGAACATCGAGGAGCATGTCGCGCCCGCGTCGTAGCGGCCTCGCCGGCGCGCGACGATTGCGGCTGCACGCTCCGATCTTCGCCGCGCTCGGCGACGAGACGCGCTTGGGTCTCGTCGCGCGACTTTGTGATCAGTCGCCTAGTTCCATCTCCGAGTTGGCGGCTGGCCTGCCGATCACGCGTCAGGCGACAACGAAGCATCTCCAGGTCCTGGAAAGCGTCGGGGTTGTCCGCGGCGAGATGGCAGGACGCGCGCGCTTGTTTGAGCTGAATCCCGAGCCGCTAATGCAGGCAAAGGATTATCTCCACCTCGTCGCCACGCAGTGGGACGGCGCGCTCGCGAGGCTCAAGGCACACGTCGAGTCGCCGCGTTAAACCCGACGGGTTTCCGCACCAAATTAGCCGGGCGTTATGAACAATGCTGCCGCAAGCGATGCTATGACCGCGGTGCACCTCGATCCCGAGGTAAAGCACAGAAAACACGACAGCGATCGAGCTAACGAATCTCGAAACCGCATTGATTGCTTCCCAATTCATTCTGTTGATGTCGCTTGTTAGGCGAGAATCACTCTCGCTCCAGTCAGATCTAGAGCACAATCTTGCCTCCTGGGAGATGCATTTGTCTGCGCTAAACTGAAAGGTCTCGGCTACTGTTTGGAAACTCTCGCGTCTTCCAGCAGCAGGGTTTTGACATCGGCAAGGACAAGACGGGGATCGAGCGTGCCCGAACTGTAGATATTCCGGATGCGTCCTTATGCGACTGCCGCGTTAGGTCAGCTTCACGATCTGAGCACAAAGGACGCGACCCTGAGAAAGAACATGCGTCTTGTCAGCATTAGCTTTGACCCTGAATACGACACGCCCCAACGGCGAATCCTCACGGCTAGGCGGTCTGGTGGGCTGCCAGACGTTCAGCGACAGCGTCGGCGATGCCGCCTCGTAGATAGACGCGTGCGAGCTTCGGCTGGCCAACTTCGAGGCGCACGATGCGAACGCCTAACAAGTGCTTGTCGCTCACCAGCCGTATCTCCGACCACGGTATCTGGAGCGGAGGGTGACCTGCGCTGAGGAACGTCGGGAAAGCGAAGTAGAGGCCGTTGTCATTAGCCGCCGCCCGCATCAGCCCTTTCACATGAATCAATCCTACCGCGCCCACGCCGCCGTTTTGACGCGTGTGGACATTCGCCGGTTCAACCGTGGCGGAGAACCTCTGCGCGAGCGCGTGCCATCCGGTGATTCGCGCATCGAGGAAGAGCAGCCCGGCGAAGAACGCCACGGCCGCCGGAATTGTTCCGAGTAGCGCCAGCAGGGTCACACTCTCTTCGCTCATCGCTTTCCCGAAGCACCCTTGCGTCCCTGCGCCTTTAACAGCTCGATCATCCCGCGGTCACGACCTGACGACCACTTTGTTTTCTCGTGCTGCGCGGAAGCGAGCTGCAGCGGCGTACTGCCGCGCTTCATCCGCACCTCGTTTCCGTAACCGGGTGCAAAGTCGCGCGGGAGATACTCGTAATCCGACGCCAACCTCGCATCGAGCTTTGCCCCGTGATCGAGTAACCAGCGCGCTGCGCTCTCCGTCCCCTCCACCGCCGCAACGTGCAGCGGGGTCACGCCTGCTTTACTTCGCGCGTCGACGTCGATGCACCCCGCATTGAACAGAACACTCAGGTGCCGTGCGCAGCTTTGCGCCGCGTAATGCAGCGCCGTCATGCCATCTTTGTCGGTCGCGCGCACGTTGGCGCCGGCTGCGAGCAGCTTTTCCGCGGCATCACTGTGGGCAACCAGCAACGCCGTGCGGCCACGGTCATCGGTCGCTTCCACCGCTGGCCGGTGTTGAAGAATTTGCTTTGTCCGTTCGGTGTAACCATTCGCCCCGGCCCAATGCAACGCCGTCATTCCAAGCGGTCCACGCGTGTCCACCCGCGCGCCATTCGCCAGTAAAACCTCGATGATCTCAGCGTGGCTTCTCGTCTGGTCCGGTCGGCCACGGCTTCCCCGTTGCTTTCCACTCGCCGAGCAACACGCGCGTTTTCGCCACGTTTCCGTCGGTAATCGCCGCAACAAGCGGCATGCCTAACGAATCTGAGGTTTCAGCCTGAGCAGGGGCCGATGAAATGAAAGCAAGAACTCCGGCGAGCAGAACTGCAACGTGCATCTTCAGCCGTGACAGTACCGTGGAATCGTGAGTGCGCATACGGCAGGCGTGGACACTCCCCGTGGTGATCTCCGG
>JACCTI010000358.1 GCA_013812515.1 Chthoniobacterales bacterium | reverse complement strand
ATCGCTGCGTTCGGGTGAAAGCTCATCACTCGCAATGAAAAAGACCAAGCGCATCCGGCGCCAGATTTTCGTTCTCACACTGGAGGAGAAAAAGGCGATCGCGTGCGTGCTCGGCGCTTTTGTTCTTGGGCTCGCGACAATGCATTACCGCGCCACGCATCCTCGTCCTCCCCCACCCCTCACTCCTCGCGAAGAGTACGCGGCAAAGAAAGCGGCGCGCGCGAACACCTCGCGAGCTCACGCCGCGCGACGACAGGCCGCGGCTGCTGCCGAACCAAGACTCACAGCGGCGCCGGGGTCCGACGATGATGGCGATCGAGAGGAGTAACCGCTCGCACCGGCTCGCGCTGAAGTTGTAGCTGGGGGCGTCGACCCTGGCTGGCTCAGGCGTGTGGCCGCGTTTGGGCCGGGGTCAGTGCCCCCCGCGACAACTCCGTCGAACGCTATTTTCCGCCGTTGCTTAACCGCCGATTGCGCGGAGGTAACGCTGTGCCGATTTCGCGACGATGGCTTTCGCGCCATGCGCAATCACGTGCCCGGAGAACGCACCGTAGATGCGATCATAGGCAAACGGCTCTAACGCGTCCGTGATTCGTCTGATGGCAGGCGCGGCGAGCGGGATTGCGTTTGGATAACTATACATAGCGCTCACACAGCCATCGGGCATGACACTAAGGATGTCGCCGCTGAGCAGCGCGCCCCGTCCCTCCGCGCCACCACTCCAATGCAACACCGTCCCGCCGTCGAAGTGTCCACCGCAGTGGATGAGCGTGACTCCGGGCGCGAGCTCTTTGTGATCGCCTTCCCAGAAATCGATCGCCCGATCCGGCCGCATCACCCATGCGCGGTCGGCAGCGTGCAAATGGATGGCCGCGTCGAAAGCGCGGCTCCATTCGACCATCGTCGTATAATAATGCGGGTGCGAAATGGCGATCCCGCGCAATCCGCCAAGCGCCTGGATAATCTCAATCGTCACGTCGTCGAGCAACGCGACGCAATCCCAGAGGAAGTTACCGTCTTTCGTGCGCAGCAGCAGAGCGCGTTCGCCAATCGCAAACTCCGGTGTGGTTTCGAGCGCGATCAGGTTCCGCTCGCAGAGCGCCCATGCATTGCGATGAGGGGCGCGCACTTTATCCAAGGTCGTCCACTCCTGGCCTGCGAACGGCACGTACTGGCGCGAGTCCTCGCAGATGGGACAGGACCTCGGCGGCTTTTCCCGAGCAGGAAATTGCGTCCCGCACGCCTTGCAGATGAAGTGTGTCTCAGCCGAAGCGCTCGCCATCGCAAGGAAAATGTCTCCGGAGACCGTAACGTCCAGCTTCAATCGGCCTTAATTCAGAGGAACACTGGCCGGAGCAAAAACGAGCTGGTGTAGAGCAGGCCGAAACCTAAATGTGTTTGGGCCGTGGCCGGAACGTCGCCCGTCCGCGCGGCGCGTATGAGCAGCGGGAGAGAGAGAAATGTCACAAGACTCCAGAGTGGCAACAATCGCGTGAGCACACCGATACCAACAAACAGGAGCGGTGCAAAGAGCAGGAACAATTGCCATGCCTCCCCTGCTCTCTTCGGCAAAAGAGTGGCGAGGGTGCGAACGTTTGCTGCGCGGTCATCAGGCGCGTCGCGCAGATTGTTTGCGTGCAAAATTGCGTCGACCAGGAGGCACACCGGCAGGGAGTAGAGCGCGATCAGCAGCCAGCTGCGCACGGAGTTGGACCGCGCCTGCACTCCATAAGCACCGAGCGTCAGGCCGAGACCGAAGGCGAGAACGATGAGCAAATCACCGAAACCATACTTCTTTAAAAAGGCGGGATAGAGGACCGCACATCCGAGCCCGAGCAGCCCGAGCGGAAAGACCACATCCCGGTGGACGCGCAAGAGAAGTAAGCCGCACAGGCCTGCCCCGCCCAAGAGGAGGACAGCGAAATTTAACGCCTGCGCGGCGGTCATGAAGCCGCCGGTCAGAACACCACTGCCGTGTTCCGGACGCGTGTCCACACCTTTGATGAAGTCGAAATAGTCGTTCAGAACATTAGCGCCGAAATGGGCAAGAACAGCGCCAACGAGTGCCAGCGCAAAGGTGCCGGGATCGAATTGCCCCTCGCCCGAAGCCGTTCCATCTCCGCGCGCGGCAAGGACGGTTCCGAGCACGACTGGCACAACACTCGCGGGCAGCGAGTAAGCGCGCGTGGCACGCCAAAGGACAGCAGGTTGCATCACTGGAAGACTACACGCTGCCAAAGCCGAGGCACGAAGGCCTTGATCGTATGGCCGACGCGCGACACTTGATTTCGCGCAGTCCGTCTAAAAAGCGTGACATCTCAGTCACACTGCTCATACCCTGTTCGCTTCGTATCCGCATGCATCCCCTCCCCCCATCCTCAATGAAAAGAAAACACCATTCGCACACCGCTTTTTCCACGGTTCGCTTCCTCCTCGCCCTGGCACTTTGCGCCACAGCCGTGTTCCTCGCGTCACTCGGCTTCGGCGTCTTCACCAGCGGGTCCGCCGTTGCACAGGGTCCGACCGCAAACCAGGAGCCGAAGGGCGCGAAATCTGGCACTTCATACAAGAACGACATTTCGCCGCCGGTCAGAAACCTGCCCCCACAGGCAGCCGCTAACTCCGGCAAAGCCGAGCGGGAAGCGAACGAGAACCCGAAAATCCCGCATCGCCATCAGGACAGCGCCGATCCCGTGATTCAGAACAGGCACATGAAGAGCGTTTCCACCCTCAACGTGCTGGCGCCAAGCGCACCGAGTGTTCCCGCTGCCTTGATGAACTTTGATGGAATTGCGTTTCCCGGTGTCGGGTGCAATTGCGCGCCGCCCGATACGAACGGCGCGGTCGGCACCACGCAATATGTCCAGATCGTGAACGAAGGCTTCCAGGTTTTCGATAAAGCCACCGGCGCGTCTGTGCTCGCAGCCCGAGGAATCTCGACCATTTGGTCGGGTTTCGGCGGAGCATGCGAAACCGGCGGCTCCGGCGATCCGGTTGTCCTCTACGATCACCTCGCAAATCGATGGCTGATCAGCCAGTTTGCAAAGCCGACCACAAGCGGGCCGATCACGGACGAGTGCGTTGCGATCTCAACAACCGCGGACGCGACGGGCAGCTACGCGCGCTACGGTTTTCATCTCGGTTCAAACTTTTACGATTACCCGCATCTGAGCGTTTGGCCGGACGGCTACTACATGAGCATGAACGTCTTCAATTCCTCGGGCACGTCCTACCTCGGCCCGCAGGCGTTCGCATTTGATCGTGCCAAGATGCTCGTGAATCAGCCCGCCGGGTTCGTTAGTCCTGTTGGTCCGCTAGGCGGGACCGTCGACCCTTTTCTGCCCGCTGATCTCGATGGGACGACACTCCCTCCGTCAGGTGCGCCTGCACCTTTTGTCGGGTTCCCAGGCCAGGGAACAAATCCGAATTACACGACCTACCACTTCCATGCGGATTTCGTGACGCCCACGCTCTCAACCTTCAGGACGGTAGCGAATCCGCCCGCCGCCGGTTACACCGCGCTTTGCCCCACAGGCCGCGCCTGCGTGCCGCAGGCCGGTGTAACGTCTTCCAATAATCTGGACGGGATCGGCGATCGCCTCCTCTTCCGCCTTGCTTATCGAAATTTTGGCACGCACGAGTCAGTCGTCGGCACCTACAGCGTGAACGCAAACGGCGTGGCGGGCGTGCGCTGGTTTGAGCTTCGCAACGTCACGAGCGGTGCGCCTGTTGTCTATCAAGAAAGCACCTACCAGCCCGATAACACCTGGCGCTGGCTCGGCAGCGTCGCGATGGACGGTCAGGGAAATCTCGCGCTCGGTTTCAGCGCCTCGAGTTCTGCGATCTATCCGCAGCTTCGTTACGCTGGTCGCCTCGTCTCCGATCCGATCAACACTCTCGGGCAAGGAGAAGCTCACCTCTTCGACGGAACCGGAAGCCAGACCGGAACCGGTAATCGCTGGGGCGATTACGCGGCGCTGACGGTTGATCCAGTGGACGACAGCACATTCTGGTTCACGAGCGAGTATTACGCAGCGACGGGCCAGTACAACTGGCGCACGCGCATCGGGAGCTTCAAGCTGGCTTCGGGCAGCCCGACACCAACTCCGACACCGACGCCGACACCTACCGTCACTCCGACACCTACCGTCACTCCGACGCCGACCGCCACGCCAACTCCTACGCCTGCCCCGGACTTCTCGCTCGCGATTGCTCCATCGTCGGTCACGGTCAAGCGAAGCGGCGGAACTGCGACTTACACCGTCACGATTAACCGTAACGCCGGCTTTACCGGCAGCGTTAACCTGAGCGCGAGCGGCTTGCCCGCAGGAACGACAGCGCAGTTTACCCCAAATCCGGCGACGGCAACTTCCTCAACACTCACGCTTACGGTGAGCGCCTCGACCGCGAGAGGGACTTATCCCTTCACTGTCACCGGCGCGAGTGGATCTCTGACGCAATCCGCTACCGCGACATTGGTGAAGAACCAGGCGAAATAAGCTACCGCGTCGAGTTGTGCGAAGGAAGAAGCGGTTTTCGCGCCGAGTCGGTGAGCGGACGCGTTGAACGCTCCTGCTGATCTGTTGGATCAATTTCAGCTTCGAAAGCACTCTAGTCCCTCGCTGGCTATGAGCGCCCGCTTCTTCTGGAACTCGAAACGCCATAAGCCTGCGAGGGCAGCGGTCGCGCCGCCCGACCAAACGCCGATCGCGTTCCACCGCCGGCTCCCCGGATACGAGCCAACGCCGCTCGTCTCCGTGCCTGAACTCGCACGGGTGCTTGGCGTGGGCGACGTGCTGCTGAAGGTCGAATCGAGCCGGTTCGGATTACCTGCGTTCAAGATTCTCGGCGCATCGTGGGCAGTTTATCGTGCTCTCGAGGCCCGCCTCGGCCGCATCCTCGGACCATGGCGGACCTTGGAAGAACTCGCGCAGAATCTCGCCCCCATTCGGCCAATAACGCTTGCCGCCGCAACCGACGGTAATCATGGCCGTGCCGTTGCGCGCATGGCCGCGCTGCTCCAGTTCCAATCGCGCATCTATGTGCCGGCCGGAACAGCGCAGGCGCGCATCGACGCGATCGCGAGTGAAGGCGCGCAGGTGGAGGTGATCAACGGCACCTACGATCAGGCCGTGGAGCGTTCCGCGCGCGACGCCGGCGAGCGTTGCCTCGTCATCTCCGATACCTCATGGCCGGGCTACGAAGATGTGCCGCGCTCGGTCATAGATGGCTACTCCACCATCATGTCCGAAATCGATGACGAGCTTGCGCGCCGCGACGAACCAGGGCCGGAGTTCATCGCGGTGCAGTTCGGCGTAGGGGCGCTTGCGGCAGCCGTCGTGAAACATTACCGGGCGCACAGGGCCGCCGTGCAGCCAGGCATTCTCAGCGTCGAACCTCTCAGCGCCGCCTGCATGCTCGCATCAATGGAAGCGGGAGAAATCGTTTTGGTCCCAGGGCCGCACGTTTCGATCATGGCCGGACTGAACTGCGGGCGACCTTCCATTGTTGCCTGGCCCATTGTTTCCACGGGGATCGACGGTTTCATCGCGGTGAACGACGAGCGGGCGCGCGAAGCGATGCGCGCGCTGGCCCGCGTCGGGATTGTGGCGGGCGAAACGGGAGCGGCGGGACTGGCGGGTCTGCTCGAGTTGCTCACTGGACCCGAGAACGAAGAGCGGCGTGCTGAACTTCACATTGACACAGCGACGCGCGTTCTCGTTTTCGTTACCGAAGGCGCAACGAATCCGGCATCTTATGCGGATATCCTCAGTCTCTCACCGACAGAAAGCTCGGAATCTCCTGGCCGTGCGCACGGCACGCTGATGATGGACTGAGGTATTCCCAATCCGGCTCAATCCTCGTTCTTCGCAATCCGGAGCTTCACCAGCTTTCGTACTAAGGCACGCGGCAAAGGCTGCTCTGCGGGAAAGCGAATCGTGCCCTTGCTGGTATCATAGTCCTTGAGCTCCTCCTTCAGCGCCTGCATCACGGAACCGGGATAGAACGCGCAGTGATTCGCGGCGGCACCGTAGGACACCAACAGCTTCCCTTTCAGACGGAAAGCGGGGAGTTCGTAGCTGACGCACTCTTCGGCTTCCGGGGCCGCGCCCTTAATCATCTCCCGAAGCAGTTCGAGCGCGACCCGCTTGGCGTCGCTTAGTGCAGCGAGGTAAGCGTCGACAGTTTTGGGTGCGCCGGCGTTGACTGTCTTGGCAGTGTGGCCGCGGCTGGTTTTCCTCGGTATCATTTAAGTATGTTGAAGCGAGCGGCTGATTCGTGCCACGCGCATCATTGCCTAACGAAACAGAACATCGGCTACCATAATCTATAGAGCGCAGCTGCCAGCGGACCTGCTCGCGAAAGTTCCCGGAGATGGCTGCGACGCAAAGTTAGATGTCTGTAAGAGCATTATTGTATCGAACGCCGAGAGAAGAACGCCAGAAGCACGATTGCTCCCGCAAGAACGAAGATCATCTCGAGGGAGCGAATCGAGCGGTATCGGTCCTGCGGGCGAACCGTAGACCGCAATCGCACAACGACCGTCGATAGGAGAGGAGGCCTGATGTAAAAAAGCGAAAACAGTGGGGATACGACCAAAAGCGCGAGGGAATACGGCCAGTTCCGTTTGCCGAGCGACCGAACACTAGCGGACGGCACTCGGGGCAATACATCATTGTGTGCTCTCGGACATCTAAGGAGAGAAAAGATCAGCTGCCGCCAGCCCGGTAAGACGGCAAAAAAAGGCGGCGCGACCTAACGAACGAGCTGAGCTACCCAGCACTGTGAAAACAAAAGTGCGCTGTTTGGAGTGGCTGAAACACGGCGCTGCGTCAACCAGTAAAACTCTGGCCCGAAACCCCGCGAAGCTGGTGGGCACATTTTAACTTTGGCTTCTTGGCCCATACTCCCTTCCAGCCCGGCCTCTACTTCGGATCGGCTGCGCCCAAGCTAATATCCATCTGATAGAACTTGAAGGTATTTCTTCGTCGCGGCAATCCGGCGTTACCGCCTGGTAGCGATCCAGGACATCGTTAATGAACTCCGGCCGTTCGGCCTCGGGCAAGCGCCGGGTCCATTCCACGAAGCCCACCGAACAGAAAGCGAAAAAGGCGGACCGAGACTGAAAATCCCACGCCTTCGCTTCTG
>JACCTI010000027.1 GCA_013812515.1 Chthoniobacterales bacterium | reverse complement strand
CCTTCAATATCCAGGGCCCGGGCGGCTGGGTCGGGTACGCCGTCGGACGCAACGTTCTCCAGCGCATGATGGGCCACGTCGGTTCCACCATTCTCCTCGCCGGACTTTACGCGACCAGCATCATCCTCATGACGGGACTGCGACCGATCCACATCGTGCGGCAAACCGTCGCGGCGCTCCGGCGCAGCGTGATCACGTTTCGCGAGTGGCGCTTCAAACGGAGCATGCGCCGCACGGATTTAAAGGGACAACTGGAGATCAGCCAGCGCGAACTCGCGAAGCAGCAACGAACGATCGAGCGGCAACTGAAAAAGAAAGGCGCGCCCGTTCCGGAGCAAGCTGGCGCGTTCTTTTCCGCCGAAGAGCTGACCGACCGGCCCAAGCCGAAAGTCGTGGACACAACCGCGTTGCCGTCGGGCCTGCCCGACGGGCGCAAGAAGCCGTCGCTCGCCGAACTGCGCGGCAAGAACAAAGAGGTCAGGACACCGGAGGGTCTGACAAATCAGAAATGGGATCCGGAGAACTATGCGCTCCCGGGGTTGGATTTGTTAGACGAACACGACCTGGAGGGACGCGTGGCCGCCGACCCGGCGGAACTGGAGCTAATTCAGAAGACCCTGATTGACACGCTCGCGCAGTTTGGAATCGCGGTTGCGCCCGGCGATATCACGAAAGGCCCCACGATCACGCGCTACGAAGTCTATCCCGCAAAGGGCGTGCGGGTGGACAAGATCGTGAGCCTGGAACGCGATCTCGCCCGTGCAACCCGCGCCGAGCGCATCAATATTCTCGCGCCGATTCCGGGCAAGGACACGGTTGGGATCGAGCTCGCAAACAGCCGCAAGGTCAAGGTGACGCTACGCGACCTGATGCAGTCTCCTGATTGGACCGAGAGCAAAGCGAAACTGCCGATCGCGCTCGGCAAGGACGTCTATGGCAAGACCATCATTGCTGACCTCGCGCAGATGCCGCACCTGCTCGTCGCCGGCACCACCGGGAGTGGCAAGAGCGTCTGCATCAACGCGCTCATCGCAAGCATGCTCTATCGCTTCACGCCGGAGGAGCTGCGCTTCATCATGATCGATCCGAAGGTGGTGGAAATGCAGGTCTACAATGACTTGCCGCATCTCATTATTCCCGTGGTGACTGATCCGAAAAAGGTGCTGCTCGCGCTCCGGCACGTCATCATCGAGATGGAGAATCGCTACAAAATCTTTGCCAGGACAGGCGTGCGAAACGTGACCAGTTTTAACGCGCGGCCGGCGAAGGCAGTTGTAGCCGGGGGCGAAGACCCCGGCCGCGAAGATGCTGATCGCGAGCTCGACCTTACATCAGGCAAGCCGGGGTCATCGCCCCCGGCTACAACAATCACGGTCCCGCGCGACGACGAGCCGATCATTCCGGACAAGCTCCCTTATATCGTCGTGATCATCGATGAGTTGGCGGACTTAATGCAGACCGCGCCGGCGGATGTGGAAAGCGCGATTGCGCGGATCACGCAAATGGCTCGCGCCGCCGGTATCCACATCATCGTCGCGACACAGACGCCGCGCGCCGACGTCATCACGGGTGTGATCAAGGCGAATATCCCCAGCCGGATCGCTTTTCAGGTCGCGTCGAAGATCGACAGCCGCGTTATTTTGGATGAGAACGGCGCCGATCGTTTGTTAGGCCAGGGTGATATGCTCTACCTTCCGCCAAGCACCTCGCGCCTCATCCGCGCGCAGGGCGTGCTGGTGACGGACGACGAAATCCGGCGCCTCGTCGACTTCGTCTGCGCACAAAGTCCGGTCGCCTACGATCTCGCCATTCATGAAAAGATTTCGAGCGATGCGAGCGGCGATCCGGATGAAGACGTGACCGAAGAAGACGAAGAACTGGTCGAGAAATGTCTGGAGATTATTCGCCAGGAAAAACGAGCATCGACTTCCCTGCTGCAACGTCGGCTCCGCCTTGGTTACACGCGCGCGGCCCGGATCGTTGATATTCTGGAGCAGCGCGGCATATTGGGACCCGGCGAAGGCGCGAAGCCGCGCGAGATTCTCGTCGATCTCGACGCCGCGGTTTAGCCGGAGTCCGCACGACTCATTTCATGGAAGGGATTGGCGAAAAGTTCCGGCAGGCGCGCGTCGCGCGAAATCTCACGTTGGACGAGGCCGCGCGCATGACCAAAATCCGCCCGGCGAAACTGGCGGAGATCGAGGCGGAAGATTTCTCGCACTTCCCGAGCCTCGCCTACGCCAAGGGTTTCCTGCTCATTTACGGGAAGTTTTTGAACATCGATGTCTCGCCGTATCTGGAGGCATTCGAGAGCTCCAAAACGGTGACGGTCGACGGTTATTCTTATTTGCAGGACCCCCCGGTGCCGAAGCCGCGCCGGAGCGAGGCCCTGCCGCGACGCGAGCCGGGAAACAAAAGCCCATTGCTGCCGCTCGTGATCGGGATCGTAGTGCTGGTTGCCGGGTTTTCCATTCTGAAGCTGGTGATGGATATCAAGCGAATCGGGCCCGGAGACCGCGATGCGCAGGCGCTGGCCGCGGCTTCGGCCACGCCGATCCCGATGCCGTCCGTGAGTTCCGGCCCAATCTTTGCCCCTAAAGCTTTGCCCGTAGATTCGACGGCTACGCCGGCGGATTTTGCGATTGCCCGTGCTCCCACGCCGATTCCGATGACCACCCCGGTTGATTCCATGCCGGCTCCGGTTCTGGCTACTCCGCCGCCGAGTATTGCTCCGGTTGCGGTCGCCCCGCCGGCAATGGGATCGGAACCTGAAGTGCGCCGCGCCGAACGGGTCCATCCTGAGGATCTCGCGAGAGCGCAAGCCGCCAGCGTCTCGCCCAGCGCATCGCCCGCGGCGAATCGCTTCGATATTCGCCCGCTCCGGAAGACGTACCTTCGGGTCACGGTAGAAGGCGGCAGACCGGTGGAGCGTTGGTTAGACGCTTCCGAGGCTCCTTTGCAATTCAGCGGCCGGCGCATCGCCGTGAGAGTGCTTGATCCGGCCGCGGTGGAGATCAGGAAGAACGGCAAGGTCATTGCGCCCGGCGACGCCGACGTGCGGATCGAGTAAGGCCGTGGCGGACAAATCAGCACCTCTACCGGCGGTCTACGACCGCCGAGATTCCACCTCTGCAAAGACGGCGGTCATAGACGCGCCGCCCCAGCGGGGAGCCGCGCCCAAGGTTGCGATGATCAGTCTCGGCTGCGCGAAAAACCTTGTCGACGCCGAGATCATGCTCGGCAGCGTGCTTCAGCACGGGATGGGCATTACCGCGAGAGCTGGCGAGGCAGACGTGCTCGTCGTGAATACCTGCGCTTTCATTGATTCAGCCAAAGAGGAATCAATCGACGCCATCCTCGACGCGCATCAGCAGCGCGTTTTGCACAAGAAGCCTGGCCAAAAGCTCATCGTGAGTGGTTGCATGTCACAGCGCTTTTCCAAAGAACTGCGCGAGCAACTACCCGAAGTCGACGCCTTCATTGGCTTGGATCAAATCACCCAGCTCGGCGCGATCGCGCAGCGACTTGTAGCCGGGGGCGCTGACCCCGGTGGCGCGGATGTCTTAGTCGGAACTACCGGGATTAGCGCCCCCGGCTACAACTTCGTTACGCCCCGGCCGACATACATTCCAAACTACGACACCCCGCGTTTCCGGCTCACGCCAGCGCACAGTGCTTATGTAAAGATCGCGGAAGGCTGCAATCATCCCTGCAGCTTTTGCGTCATCCCGCAGATGCGCGGCCGACACCGCAGCCGGCAGCCTGATTCCGTGCTCGCCGAAGTCCGTTCGTTAGTCGCGGACGGGGTGAAGGAGGTCAACCTCATCAGCCAGGATACTACTTACTACGGAATGGATCTCTGGAACGAGAAGGCGGGTCCGCGGCAGCCAGTCGATTCACGGCGCGGCACCACGCTTGCTTCCCTGCTCCGCGAAATCGAAGAGGTGCCCGGCGATTTCTGGGTGCGACTGCTCTATACGCATCCGGCGCATTGGAGCGGCGAGCTCATTGACGCGATTGCGCAGTGCAAAAAGGTCGCCCGTTACATCGACATGCCGTTGCAGCATATCGACGAGGCCATGCTTGGCCGGATGCGCCGCGAAACAGGCCGGCAGCACATCGAAGATTTGATCGTCGCTTTGCGCGCCGGCATTCCCGGCGTCGCGTTACGCACCACGTTCATCGTCGGCTTCCCTGGTGAGACCGATGCCGAGTTCGAGACGCTGCTCGGATTCATCGCGCGAGTGCGATTCGATCGCCTCGGCGTCTTCAAGTATTCGCCCGAGGAAGGCTCGCGCGCGGCGAAGATGCCCGATCAGGTTCCGACGCGGACGAAGAACGCGCGCTACCGCCGCGCGATGATCCTGCAGCAGAAGATTGCCCGCGAGATGGCGCAGGCGCGCATCGGAACCGAGATGAAGTTGCTCGTGGACCAGCCGCACGTCGCGCGCTCGGAGGCTGATGCGCCGGATGTCGATGCCATGGTGGTGTTGTCGCAAGCTGCTCCGGTTGGCGAGTTCATCCACCGCAGGATCGCCGCCAGCCGCGGCTACGATCTGCTGGCCTAAGCGCGGCGAGACGCACGAGAAGGGCGAAGTTAAAAGAGTGACAAATTCGCCGCGCTCGGCAAGCCTTGTCACCGCTGATTCGCGGCGTGCATGAGTGATCTGAACGAACCCAAAAAGGAGACCGTTCGCTTCACGTTGCAACCGAGAGGCGATGCAAAGCCGGGCGAGCAAGCCGCGGAATTGCGCGGCGGATCGGCGCGAAACGACGTGCCGGCAATGCCTCCGTCCAGCGGGGCCGAGGCGCAACCCCCGCAACAACGTGGGACGTCGTCAATACCTATCGCGCGACCGCCTCTTGCGCCGAAGACGGAAGCGAAGCTGTCGCAATCGCCGGCAAGCGAGCCGGCCGCTCCTGCGCGAGCTCCAATTCTTCCACCGCCGCCGCTCGTGATGCCGCCACCGTTCGCTTCAAAGCCCGTCGCCGGCACGGCTGAACCGGTTCCGGAAATGGTCTCGCCACCACCACCTGCTATGCCGCCGCGACCTCGCGTTCTCCCGCCCCCGCCGCGTGTGATTCCGCCCGCAAGTCCCGCGTCATCTTCTCCTGCGGCGCCCGCGAATCAATCCGGAATCCCGGTTGGCCCGAAGAAGGAGACGGCGCGCATCAACGTTTTGCCTGAGGCCGCCGCGCCGCGTCCGTCTTTGCAGATGACCAAGACGCAGCCGTTGATCGTAGCGCCGGCAGCGAAAAGCCCTTGGCCGGCCATTGCCACTGCGCCCGTGGTGAAGAAGACGACAAGCACCACCACCAGCTCGGCATTTGATGCGCTCGACAAAATTCCTCTCCCGCTCTGCTGGGGAATTTTCGCGATCTCGGCTGTGACTTTGCTTATCCAGATTTGGAACTACCTTGCTTCCTAAACTATGGATAACTCTGCAACTGTTACGCTCGACGAAGCGAATTTTGAGGCCGAAGTCACCAAAAGCGACAAGCCCGTCCTGGTAGATTTCTGGGCTGAATGGTGCGGCCCTTGTAAAATGATTGCGCCTGTTCTGGATGAGATCGCCAAGGAAAAAGCGGGCACCGTTAAAGTCGCGAAGGTTAACATCGACGAGAACCAGAGCCTTTCGTTCCGTTTCAATGTGCGGGCAATCCCGACGCTGCTCTTCTTCAAAAACGGCCAGGTGGTCGACCAGGTCACCGGCATGACGAGCAAGAAGGATTTGCTCGGTCGCGTTGAAGCGCTCGCGTGAAGCAAGCCGGGTAGCAAACCTCCGTTCGCGAAGTTGTAGCTGGGAGCGCTGAACCCGGCAGCTGTTGGGCTTGCGAGGTCCCGCACCGCCGGGGTCACTACAACGATTACAGCGGGTTAGGTAACGCGCGTCAGTTTGGCAGCGAACGCGCCGTCATAATGATCTCGAAACGGGAGCACGGATCTCTGTTCCGAGAGCCGCAGAAACGGAGCATCGCGGAGCACCTGTGCCACAACTACTTCGTTCTCTTCACTTTCCATGCTGCACGTGCTGTAGACGAGAACCCCGCCCGGTTTCAGGAACGGCACAACGCTCCGGAGGATGGTCAGTTGTTCGTGCCTCATCCGCGCAAAATCCTTGGACTGCAAGCGCCAGCGAAGATCGACGCGCCGGCGCATGACCCCGGTGTTCGTGCAGGGCGCATCGACGAGAATCCGGTCGAATGACCCCGCTGTAAGCGCGCCCGACGATTCGTTAGCCATCCAGTCCTGGAGGAGAACACGCCCACTGGTTGCGCCGAGGCGATGGAGATTCTCGCGCAGGATCTCGAGGCGCGCGGGATTGCGATCGCACGCCACTACGTCACCGGAATTGTGCATCAGATCGGCGAGGTAGCTGGTTTTACCTCCTGGGGCAGCGCATGCATCGAGCACCGTCTCGCCCGGCTGCGGATCGAGCAGCTCGCAGGCGGTGGCGGTGCTTGGGTCCTGAACGTAACAATCACCGCGAGCAAGCGCTTCGGTCGGAATCGTCTCCAAACGAACAAAACGGGGAAGCTGGTCGAGCTGCTTTGCGGTGGAATTGGCCCCGAGGAAGGCCTCGACGGTGGTGCGCAGCAGATTCACGCGGGCATAAAGCGGCGCCGGCTTATTGTTCCATGCACAGAGCGCAGCGGCCGCTTCCGCTCCGTAGGTTTGCGTCCAGCGCTCCACCAGAAATTCCGGATGAGACCAGCGGGTTGCGAGTCCTTCGCTCGCAGCAGCTGCCTGGAGTTCCGCAGAACGGCGAAGAGCTGCGCGCAAGACGCCGTTAATCAAAGGGCGCTTCCGACGGCCGCCGAGTTCAACAGTTTCGAAGACGGCCGCGTGGCCCGGAGTCCGCAGCAAAAAGAGCTGATACAATCCAAGGCGGAGAAGGTCACGTGAATCGTGCTCGATGGATCCTGACCGGAGATGATCGATCCAGAAGTCGAGCAACGTCAGATTGCGCAGTATGCCGTAAAATAGCTCCGTGGCAAAAGCGCGATCTGAACTGCTGAGTTCGGCGTGGCTGAGCAGTTGTTGCAGGATCGCGTCGGCAAACCGATCAGTGCGGCGCCAGTGCGACAATGCGGTAAAGGCCAGCTCGCGCGCGGAAGGTGGCGCCATTCTGCGCGACCGCGCCCCTAGCTCGCCCGAATGCGCCGGCGGCCGATCGAGTGATAATGGAACCCGAGCGTGGCCATCGTCTCGGGATCAAAGAGGTTCCGGCCGTCGAACACGATCGGCGTCGTCATCTTTTCTTTCACCGCCGCGAGATCGACATTGGCGAATTCCGGCCATTCGGTCGCGACGATCAGCGCCTCCGCCCCATCGAGCGCTTCCAGCGGGGAGTTCACGAAAGACGCATCCGCGATCTCTTTTACCTCGCGCGCTTTTTCCATTCCCTTGGGATCGTACGCGCTCACGTGCGCTCCTTCGCGCAGCATGTCCGCGATGAGGTCGATTGCGACCGAAGAACG
>JACCTI010000241.1 GCA_013812515.1 Chthoniobacterales bacterium | reverse complement strand
GGGCGACCCGTTCGAAAATTACACCGGCGAAGTCGAACGCTTTTTGTCGCGGACGCGCAGCGGCGAAACTCCCGCTGCACCGCGCCGCGCTCCTGATAGAAAATCAGCTCGTGAGTAGCAGGTCGGTACAGCGTATCTGCCGAAATCAACTTCAGGCTAGAGCGGGTGATGGCGACCCGCGAGAGGAACGCGATTCTCCGAGCAATGGCTTTCGCACATGATGCGCACTCACTCTATCCGTTCCAGCGAGGGCAATCCGTAGTTTTCCTGAAGTCCCGCCGCGTCCGCTTCGACCTGCGACACGTCCAGCGTCAGTTGCTTCGGATCTTCTTCGGTCTCGATTTTAACGAATCCGTCGATCGGCTGCTTCACAGCTTCGGCCAAATCGCGCAGCGATTTGATTTCCCTGCCGTTCACCTTCTCCACGGTGAGGTAAGCGAGTTCGTCGTAACCGATCGTGTTATTCGCCGGAAGCACCTGGCTCAGAATTACGACGCGGCGATTCCCCCCCGGGAACAGCTCCCCTTGGAACCGATCCAGATAGACAAACTTTTGCGGCGCTTCCTTCTGCCAGTTGGCGCCCCACTCTCGCAAATACTGCCGAGAAAGCTCCTGGAAGACGAGCCCGCCGAGAACGTAGTAGGAAGGCGGCTCGTCGAGGTTGTACGGCGGCACGACGTAATCCTTGGCGGCGCGATGGTCCAGAACCACATCGAGCTGCATCGGTTTCCCAGCACGCTGGATTTGAAACGGGATCGTTTCACCCGCGAAGGCACGTGACGTGATCAGGTTTGTGAACTCGATTTTGCCGTAGAGCGGGTCCACGTAGTTACCGTTTTGGTCGATTTCGTTGTTGCCGACCGCAGTCACGATATCGCCAACCTGCATGCCAGCTTTTGCGGCCGGCATGCCCGGCTCCAGGCTCATAACGTAAACGCCCCCCGGTTTTCCCGTCTGACCCGCGTACTTGCGCAATTGCGGATCGCGCGTCGGGAAGAAGCTGAATCCGGCGGAGGGAAAACCGCGATATTCGCCGGTCTCGGCTGCTTTCAGGAAGTGCGCGATGATCGGGGCGGGGATCGCGTCGAGAACTTGCGAGCGCGGATCGTAGCGCAAAAGCAGACCGGCCAGCTTATTGTTCTTCACGATCGGAATGGTGTAGCTGTTATCGCGGTACTGCATCGTCATGCTGATGCGATAAGTGAGGAACTGCCCGACATCGGCGGGATAACGAGTCATCTGGATGGTCGTGACCAGCCCGTCGGTCACGGCCAGCGCGCCGGTTGGCTCCAATTGTAAAGCGGCCACTCGATCGCCCACCACGGTGTCCATCGCGAGCGGCAGCGGCGTTAGGCCATCGAGGAATTTTTTATCCATCGGTTCGACCAGCGCGAGGTTCGCCTCGTAATCGATCACCACCACCTGCGCGCCAATCTTCTCGCCCGTCTCCGCGCGCTCGAGTTCGACGTAATTCTGATTCGCGACCAGATCGGCGGTGACGATGACGCGACCTTTCGAGAGCACCGCGCCCAGCGCGCGTTTCGAGAAAGGCGCCTTCTTTTGCCAGGGTCGCTGATAGTCGTATGGCTGCCCGGTGACGTTGACGCGGACCAGCGACAACTCCTTCGGCTTGACCGCTGGGACGGAGGCGGCGGGCTTTGCTTCAGGAGGAGGGCTCTTGGTTTGCGCGGAGACCACCGTCCCGCCCAAGCTGAGCAAGAGTAGCGCGATTCTAAAATGACGAGCGCTCACCCGTTTTGATCCTCCTCAATGGATCGTTTCGCGGGTGGCTCCGCCTTCAGGTTCTGTTCTTTCACGACATTATAGCGCCGCTTGATCCGGTCGCGCGCCGCGTCCACTTCCTGCCGATCGAGGACGAGCGGGGGACCATCGCCGATCATGCGAATGACAAATCGATCCGGTGTTTGCGCGAAGGCTTTGGCGAGATCTTCGAGCGTGCGGATTTTTTCGCCATTTACCTCGTCCACGATCCCGGCGCGGTATGGCTGCAGGTAAGTATTGATCGGATCGGGCAGAATGTTCGTGAGCACGATGACCTCGGGATGTTCGAGATAGATCTCCTCGATAACGTAGAAATCGAAGTAGTGACGGAGGCGCAGGTCCTGCGGCTGATAAGCCTGAATGAGATCGAGGGAGAGCGGTTGAAACAAAAGCCCGCCATAGACGATATAGCGCGGTTGCACATCGTAGCTGTGACCCTGGAACGCGTAGGGCCAAATCGGCCCGAGCTCAACGTTGACGGTCAGCGGTTGCCGGTCTCGCAGAATGTCGAGCTTGACCGTGTCGCCTCTGAACTTCCGCTCCACCACCTCCGGCATCTCGACGCGTTCGCCTTCGAGTTCGACGAAAGAATCGCTCGCGATGGGATGATCGTCGATCGCCAGGAGAACGTCGCCGGATTTGAGCACCTTGGCGGCGGTGCTCGCGGAAACGACCGTCTCCACCAGTACACCGCGATCGTCATTTTGCAGGCCGAGGAAACGGCGCTGCGCGGGATTTTGCAGCTTGAAGTAGCTGACTCCCAAATCCACGTACTTGTCATAACGGCCATCGGTGATGTCCTGCAAAAAGCGGGTGATCACCGGCGTCGGAATCATGTAAGCGACGCCTTGCGCGACATCCCCGCTGTAACCTTGAAAGGCGACACCGACGACTTTGCCGTTTTGCATGACCGGGCCGCCACTGTTGCCTGGATTGATCTGCGCGCTGATCTGAATCGCGAGGTGTTGATCGATCGAGGAGTGGGTATAGAGCTGAAAATCGATGCGCGAGACAATGCCCGTCGTCACGGACATGCGCTGTCCGCCGATGGGATAGCCATACGCCGAGACGGTGGATTCCAGCTCTGGAATCCCGCCGAAGCCAAGCGGCACCATGTTCTTTCCGAACTCGGGTGAGGTGACCCCGATCAAGGCGAGATCGCAGTCATGCGCGACAAAGAGGACCTGCGCGGAATACTTATTCGGGTCGCCTTCACGCTCGACCGTCAGATAGCGGCTGTTGCTCACGACATGCGCGTTGGTCATGATGCGGCCGACTTCGATTATGAATCCGGCGCCGATCCCGCGCTGGATTCCGCCGGAGTTCCAAGGCGCTTTGTAGTCCGGCTCTACATCCGTGGCCGTGATGCGAACGAGGCTGTTTTGGATTTTGCCATTCGGCTGCGCGAAGAGATTTGTGGCGAAAAGAAGCGCGGCAGAAAACAGGAAAAAACTACGGAACATCGCGAGAAGACCGGGAAGATGAAACACATAAACCGGAAATCAAATTCCGGCGCGCTCCAGGAGCGAGCGCAGCACCTTCTCTGCTTCGAAGAATTCACGAGCGATGGCGCGCGCGCCGCGGGAGTGTTTGCGGTAGTCACAGTTGATCATCCGCACCGCTTCCGGAATCTGGTCTAACGAATCGAAGGCGAAGAGCCCGGTCCCGTTCCCATAGTGCCTGGTGAAGCCAGTCTGCTGCGTGATGACAGGACGACCCGCGGCCAGATAGCACGCGCTGCGATCGCTGAACCAGCCGGTCTTCAGACGCACGTATTGATCTTTCGCTACCGTGAATTCACCTTTCGAGCCGCAGATGTAATCACGATACAGGCGGTGATTGGCGGAGAGATGGTGCGGCGGGCGCAGACGCCAGCGATTGCGTGCGAATCGCTCGCGTGTCCGCGCGTTTTTGATCTCGGTCGCGAGCTCAAACGGTTCGGCTGACATTGCCGGCGCGGCGATGAAGCGGAGGAACTCAGCGGACTTGCTCCAGAGATATTTTTCGCCGCGCCAAGTGATGTCTTTCTGCCCGCGCGTGCTCCAGTTCGCGATCGAGGTGAAGACTGCGCTAGCTGCGGGAGGTTTGGTGGTCTTCCAGAAGTCAGTCACGACCGGCTGGCGCGTCGGCAGCCATTTCACCGCGCGGGCCGGAACAGGGAAAACCTTGGTGCCGACGTTTTCGCCGAAGGTGAACAACGTCTGGTGCGCACGGAGA
>JACCTI010000258.1 GCA_013812515.1 Chthoniobacterales bacterium | reverse complement strand
AGAACGCCCAACGCCAGCCGAAATGTGCCGCGACGGCGCCGCCGAGCACGTAGCCGAGAGCGCTGCCGACGGGAATCGCGGCGCAAAAGATCGCGAGAATGCGTCCGCGTTTCTCCAGCGGAAACAGTTCCGCGAGAATCGTCGGCGCCGCCGGGCCGTAGCCTCCTTCGCCAATCCCGACAAAAATGCGCGTCACGAGCAGGATTCCGAATGTTGCCGCCAGGCCGGAGCCGCCACTAGCGACGCTCCACAGCACGACGGCGGAGCCAACGATGATCCAGCGCGAAAACCGGTCGGCCAGCCAACCGAGCGCCGGCGCTGAAAGCATGTAGGTAACGAGGAATGCGGTGCCGAGCAGGCCAGTCGTGGCCATCGCGTTTGGATCGTTAGGCGGAAAAAACGTCTCGCGAATCTCCGGCTCGACCGCGGCCAGCACCTGACGATCGATATAGTTGAAGAGGTTGATCGCGAGCAGCAGCACGAGCGCGGCTCCCGCACCAGCCTTGCGCTCAGTCTGACCGGCTATCATCGGAATTGCCGATTGCAGTGGGCGTCGCGTCGAATGTAAATCATAAACAGATGGCGCATTCCTCTTTCGCAGAACGCGCGCTCTACTTCGTCGGCCTCGCGCTTGGACGTCTGATTTACCGGGTCAAAACGATCGGCTCCGACACCCTGCCGACGAGCGGTTTTCTGCTCCTGCCGAATCACATCACGTGGATCGACGCGATTGTCCTCCAGATCGCCTGCCCGCGTCCGATTCGCTTCATTATTCATGATGAGTATTACCGGAACCGCCTCCTGCATCCCTTCCTCAAACTGGCGGGCTGCATTCCGATTAACGCACGGCGTGCGAAGGACGCGATTCGCGCGGCGGCGGAGAAAATCTGTGCGGGAGAGATTGTTTGCCTGTTTCCGGAAGGACAGCTCTCGCGTTCCGGAGCCTTGCTCCGGTTGCAACGAGGCTACGAATTGATCGCGCGCCAGGCCGATGCGCAGGTAGTGCCCGTCTGGATGGACGAGCTCTGGGGCTCGCTCTTTTCCTTCAAGGGCGGGCGGTTCTTCACGAAATGGCCACGGCAGTTGCCCTATCGAGTTTTGATCGCTTTCGGCCGGCCGCTCGCGGCGGAAGAAGCCAGGCTTGCGGCGGTGCGTGAGCAACTCCTGAAGCTCGGCGAAATTTGCTACAGCCAGCGGCCGATCCTGCAGGAGCACCTTGCGAATGCCTGCATTCGCGGGCTGAAGCGAAAGCCATTTCAGACCGCGCTCGTCGACGGCTTCGACCACAGCACGCTCTCGCGCGCGAAGCTTCTCGGCGTCGCCTCCGCACTCGCGCGACATCTGAAAGTGCAATGCAGGGAGCATCGCGTGGGGGTGGTGTTGCCCCCGGGAAAGGCTGGTGTGGTGGCGAATCTCGCGATCGTTCTGGCAGGGAGAATCCCGGTGAACCTGAATTTCACGAGTGCGCGTGAATCGATTGAATCAGCGCAGAAGCAGGCTGGCCTAACGACCACAATCTCGGCGCGCGCGGTAGCGAAACGCGTGACCGATTTTCCCTGGACCGAGCAGGTGATCTATCTCGATGAGCTGCTACCCGCGATGAAACCCGCCATCATCTGCTGGTGGATGCTCGCGCTCATCACGCCTGGCTCATTGCTCTCCCGTTTGCTGCAACTGCCGCGGATCGGTGATCGTGCGGAGGCGTTGCTACTTTTCACCAGTGGCAGCTCCGGCGCGCCAAAAGGAGTCGCGCTGACGCATCGGAACATTCTCGGCAACGTCTCGCAATTTGCAGTCCTGCTCGACTCGCGTCCGGACGAAGTGATCCTCGCGTCGCTGCCGTTCTTCCACAGCTTCGGCTGCACAGTCACGCTTTGGTATCCACTCATTGAGGGCGTTCGCATCGTCACCTATCCAAGCCCGCTGGAAGCCGCGAAAAATGCCGCCCTCGTCGAACGCTACAAAGCGACTGTGATGTTCGCGACGCCTACTTTCCTCCGCGCATATCTGCGCAAGGCGGAGCCGGAACAATTGCGCAGTCTACGGCTGGTGATCACTGGGGCGGAAAAATTGCCGCGCGACATCGCGACCGCATTCGAAGAGCGATTTGGGAAACCAGTTTATGAAGGCTATGGGTTAACCGAAACCTCGCCCGTGATCAGCGTCAATCTTCCCGATCCAATCCCATCGGTCGCGGGCGTTTTTGTTCAACCTTCAAGCCGTCCGGGTTCCACCGGCAAAATGGCGCCCGGGATCGCGGCCGAGATTCGCGACCCGGAAACCGGTGAAAAGCGCAGCCTGCATGGAACCGGAATGCTCTGGGTGCGCGGACCCAATATCTTCGATGGCTATCTGGATGATCCGGTGCGTTCAGCCGAAGTGTTACACGGTGGCTGGTTTAAAACCGGAGATCTCGGCCGGTTTGATGAAGATGGATTTCTCTTCATCGACGGACGGCTATCGCGTTTCTCGAAGATCGGTGGCGAAATGGTGCCGCACGAAATGATCGAGCAGAAGATTTTGTCGGGTCTGCGCCTGGATGCACAGGCGGAACGCTCCATCGCCATCATGGGGGTGCCTGATGAAGCAAAGGGTGAAGCGCTGGTCCTGCTCACAAGTACCGACATTGATGCGCAGCAATTGCGTGCGGCTCTGCGCGAAGCCGAGGTGCCGAATCTCTGGGTACCGCGTACGATTCGGCGCGTCGACGTAATTCCGGTCCTCGCCTCCGGCAAGCTTGACCTCGGCAAGTGCAAGGAAATTGCCGCGGCTGCTTAGTTTCCCGCGCCAGAACGGCGCCGGACCATGGCACTGGCGATGTAGCTCAGAACAGTCTCGTTCTTTTGATTTCGCAAAATATTGCGAATGCGGACTACGCCGAACCTGGGTTTCGAACGCGAAGGTCGCAGTTCGAGAATTTCGGTCTCCAGTCGCATGGCGTCACCCGGCCGGACCGCAGTTGGCCAGCGAAGTTCGTCGACCGCGAGACCAATCGCGCCATCCTCAAACCGCATCGGACCTGTCGTGAAAAGGTGCATCGCGATCGCGGCCGTATGCCAGCCGCTCGCTGCCAGACCACCGAAGAGGCTCGCATCCGCCGCTGCGCGATCGAGGTGGAATGCCTGCACGTCATATTGACGCGCAAACTCCAGGATCGCTTCTTCCGTAACATGATACCGCTCCGACTTCACACGTTGGCCGACCTTCAAATCTTCAAACGCAAGACCGTTCATTGAGCGATGGGGCAGGACGAACTCCTAATGGTGCGTGGGTGCTGCGTAAAACGAGCGTTCAAAATGATAGGGAACCCAATAGAATGACGATCGCTCACGCCTCTCGGGCCCGAGCCATCGGAGAGTGTGCCAGAGGGGAGAGTTGAACTCCCGACCAAGGGCTTATGAGTCCCCTGCTCTACCACTGAGCTACCCTGGCGTTGCGCGGCTCGAAATTCCACGGCTCCCGGCGATGTGTCAACGCCTGCCAGCCCCCGCGGCAGCCTCCGGATTCGCGCTCGCAAGATAGGGTGCCAGATCTTTCTGTTCGCCGCGCAGTGCCGCCATGAAACAGACGCCATCGCGCACGCGTAGAGCCCCCGTCCAGCCCTCCTGCTGAACGTATTTCCAACCAGGAAACTTACGCGGCTTGGCGTCCTTGGGATTCCTCTCGGCGGGAAAAAGGAAGAACTGCATCTGCTTTTCGGCCACGCTGATCTGCGCGATGCGGTGACCTTCGTCGTCGTCGAACACACGACAGGCGGACGTTCGGAGCCGCGCGAACTCCGGCGCGACCTCGTAGTGCTCGAGACGGTATTTCATCAAAAAGAAATCACCTAAGGAGCCCGCCTCTGTTTCGACCGGATCAAGCTGCCCGCTTTGCGTCGCACTCGCGACCGTCAACATCTTGCGGGCCGTGCCGGAACCCGGAAATTCGTTCATTCGCTCCAGCACAATGAAGATGAGGACGCCGGCAATGACGGTGAGCGCGAGCGCGGCCGAGAGGACGGCGGGGTTCTTCGCCGTCTTCTTCCAGGTGCGCTTGCGTTGCGGGATGAGCTTCTCGTTTCGGAACCACTCCGCGATCTCAGCGGAGACCGCAGTAGCCTGCACGAGAGTCGCAATCGCCTTGTCGAACGCCTGTTGATGAGAGAACGCGTTCCCCATCCTCCTGCTGCGACGTGCCCGCAAAACTGCGACACGCATGCGCCGATCTGTGCCCGGCTTTTCCGTGATCGGCGCGAAGTGGGCGAGCATCTTCTCGCGCCGCGAGATGCGAAAGATGCTCATTGTCCGTATGCGTCTACGGGCGTAATCGCATTCAGCCACGCCTGGAATTGGCGGCGGCCGCTGTCGAGTGCTTTCGAAAGCTCGCTCGGTCTCAGCTCGAGCACCGTGAGAATTTCGCGCGGCGTGAACTCATCCAGATAGTAGGCCGCGAGTGCGCTCCGCTGCGGCTCCGGAGCGGCGGAGATCCAGATGGCGAGTTGTTCCGGATGCAACTGCGCGACCTGTCCGGCGGCGTGCGGCGACACTTCCTCTTCGTCCCACTGCGAAATCTCCGGCTGTACTCCCTCTTCTCCCACGACGAGACAACGCCAGCGCGCATCGCGAAAAAACCAAAGCCGATCCGCCGGCGGTTTACCGTGGGCGCAACGCGAGGCGGCCTCGCGCAAGGTCGCCTGAAACGCCTCCTGCGCTTTCCCCGCATCCCCGGTCAAGAGAAAGCAAAAGCGGTAGAGCTGCGGAAGGTTTTGGTTCGTCTCGAGCACGCTCAATTGAAGATGGGGGCGATTTTACCCGCGGTGCGTGCCCAGACAAATGACAGCTCGCCGGCGTGACCTGGGATTGTGATCGCATAGCTCACAACGTCTTTTTACTTGAGGAGAAAATCGTTCGCTTTGAAAACATTCTCGCGCGTCCGGAAGTAACGATCGAGCAAAACCCACGGTGCCTGCGCGATGGCACGCCGCAGATTGTGGAAAGTGCCCGTGCCATCCTGCTGACCATCGACATGAATCAAGTGGTACCTGCCACCAGGAGAACGTCTCAGCGTCTGCATATCGGCAACGAGAAACTTCGCATCGTATCCGGAGGCAACGCGCTTCGCCCACTCCAGGGCATCGCGCTGGCCGGCGAAGTTCTCGCCATTGAGACCGATCCCGGTGAACTTCGCCTCAGGAACGGCGGTCAAGAAAGCCATCGCGGAGTAACCGAAGCCCACCCCGATTTCCAGGATGGACTCGGCCCGGAGAGCTTTTGCGATCGCGTACTTCAATCGGTAATACGGCACCCATTCATCAAAAAGATTTGAAAGCGGGTCCGCAGGATGCGCGTAATTCCTGAAGTCGAAATCGCCGCGCGAGAGTTCCTGGAGGATGCGCTCGACCATGTTACGGCTGGATCAGCAGATGCACTCTTGCGGGCTGGGCTCGGAATCAGAACGAGACCTGTAAACGCCGCCCCGCTTCTTCGGCATTCTCGCGGCTGTTGAAGGCGGAAATGCGGAAGTAGCCTTCACCGCACGAACCGAACCCGCTGCCGGGCGTGATGACCACGTAGAGCTCCTGCAGCATGCGGTCGAACATCTCCCAACTCGTTAGACCAGCAGGCGTTTTCACCCAGATATACGGTGCATTTTTGCCACCAAAGACTTGCAGGCCCGCCTTCTCCGCCGCGTCACGCAGGATGCGCGCGTTGCCCATGTAGTGCTCGATGAGTGCGCGGACCTGTGCTTTGCCTTCCTCGCTGTAGAGCGCTGCGGCGCCACGTTGCACGGGATAGCTCACGCTATTGGCTTTCGTGCTCCAACGTCGATGCCAGAGTGGGTGGAGCGGAAACGAGCGGCCGTCCCGCGTCTGCGCGTGCAGCGCCTTTGGCATCACCGTAAAGCCGCAGCGCACGCCGGTGAACCCGCCAGTCTTCGAAAAGCTGCGGAACTCAATCGCGCATTCCCGTGCGCCGGGAATCTCGAAGATTGAATGGGGTATTTCCCCATCGCTGATGTAAGCCTCGTAGGCAGCATCGTAGAGCAGAATGGCTCGGTGCTCACGCGCATACGCCACCCAGCGGATCAGCTGTTCGCGAGACGCGACGGCGCCGGTGGGGTTGTTCGGAAAACAGAGGTAAACGAGATCAACCGGCGTGTTCGGCGGCTCAGGCACGAAGCCGTTCTCCGCCGTGCATCGGAGGTAGACCAGCCCCTCGTAGCCGCCGTTCGGCAAGACAGCGCCCGTGTGCCCAGCCATCACATTCGTATCGACGTAAACGGGATAAACCGGATCGGTGATCGCTATTTTGTTTTGCTCGCCGAGGACATCGAGGATGTAGCCGCAATCGGATTTCGAGCCGTCCGAGAGAAAGATCTCGTCGTCGCGGATTTCGACGTCGCGGGCGCGGTAATCCTGCTCCGCGATGGTCGACCGAATGAACTCGTAGCCCTGCTCATGCCCGTAACCGCGGAACGTTTCTCGATGGCCAAGTTCCTCGACCGCCTTGTGCATCGCTTCCACCGCGGCACGCGGCAGCGGCTCCGTCACGTCGCCAACACCGCAGCGGATGACACGTTCCGCGGCGTCAGGATTACGGTCGCAGAATTCCTTCACCCGCCGAGCAATCTCCGGGAAGAGATATCCGGCTTGAAGCTTCAGGTAATTTTCGTTGAGGTAAGCCATCGGTGTACTGCGCAGCGCCTGCGCAAAATGGGGAGTAATTTCACTCCTTTCCCGGCAGATGAAGCTCGTTCTTCAGCTCGTCCGAAAGCTCATCCCATAAACGCGGATGGGCTTCAACCAGCCGGGCAATATCGGCCAAATCTTTGATCTGCTTGCTCCGGCGTTTCTCCGCATCGCTCCACGCTTTGATTTTGCCGCGCAAGGTGTCTTCGAGGGAAGCGACACGGATGGGAATCCCATGAACGTCGGCCGCGACCGCGCGCAGAGGAAATTCGCGATAAAATTCTTCCGTGCTGAGCTGCAGCGCAACCTTTGAAGTTCCGCCAAAATTCACCGACCACTCGAACTTCTCGGCGCAAAAGCCTGCTTTCTCGAGAGCCGCGATGGCGTTCTCCACCGCTCCGATCGCGACGACAAAATCGACATCTTGCGTCACCATCGGTTCTCTCGCCCAGTGGTTCACGGCGACGCCACTGATCGTGCACCACGGAATGTCCGCTTCCTCCAGCGCCTCCACGAAACGCATGACGTCGTTAGTGCCGCCCGCGGTTTGCCAATCGAAGAACTGCTTGGCGGTCATATACTGAGCGTGCCCCTGCACCGGCGGTCTACAACCGCCGAAAAACGAGTCTGATATCTGCGGCGCGCCGGCGTCGGCGGTCAAAGACCGCCGCTAGGGGCAGGTGTTACCCTTGCGAGTTGTAACGCTTCGCGACCTCGGCCCAGTTCACCACATTCCACCAGGCCTTCAGGTAATCAGGCCGGCGGTTCTGATAATTCAAATAGTAGGCGTGCTCCCAAACATCGACGCCCAGGAGTGGCGTATGGCCATCCATCAGGGGGCTGTCCTGGTTCGGCGTCGAGATGACTTCGAGCCTGCCGCTTTTATTCTTGATTAGCCAGGCCCAGCCGCTGCCGAAACGTCCTGCTCCCGCGGCATTGACCTTTTCTTTGAGACCGTCCAGCCCACCGAAAGTAGAGTTAATCTCGTCCGCCAGTTTCCCTGAAGGCGAGCCACCGTTTTTGCCCATGATTTGCCAGAAGAAGGTATGGTTCGCATGTCCCCCACCGTTGTTGCGCACGACGGTCCGAACCGCTTCCGGCACCGCGTTCAAATCGCCGATCAGCTCATCGACCGGCTTGTTCGCAAGGTCGGGGTGTTCTTTCAACGCATTGTTGACGTTCGTGATGTAGGTCTGGTGATGCTTCGTGTGATGGATCTCCATCGTGCGCGCGTCGATATGCGGCTCGAGAGCATCGTAGGCGTAAGGGAGCTTTGGTAATTCGTAGGCCATAGTGCGCTAACGTTCGACGCGAAGCGCCAAGCGTCAATCCGAGGCTGTCGTAGAGGCGCTTTGGGAGCGCATGCCCCCGCGTCCGGCGTTTGCCACAAACGCCGCTACACCGTGCAACGATAGAAGCTCGGCCGATGGCCGATTCCGCTCCGGTAATTGACGTAAGTCGCGAGCGCGAGCAGTGGGAAATTCTGCCGGTACATGTCGTATTTCAGGTAAAACACCCCGGGAAATCCCGTGCCCGTAATCTCAGACTCATTCCACGCGCCATCGCTCCTCTGCGTCGACAACAAATAGCGAAGACCACGTTGCACGCTCGGACGATCGAGATCGCCACACGCACAGAGTCCCATCAGCGCCCACGATGTCTGCGAGGCAGTGCTTTCGCCGCGCCCTTTCAACGTTGGATCATCATACGACGCGCACGTTTCACCCCAGCCGCCGTCGTCGTTTTGGCAGCTCTCGAGCCAATCGCGGCCGCGCAAGATCCACGTCTGCGACATGTCTTCCTTGATCGCGCGTAAACCGCGCAGCACCTGCCAGGTGCCGTAAATGTAATTCACGCCCCAGCGGCCATACCAAGAACCATCATCGTCCTGCGTATCGATGAGATACTGCACGGCACGTCGCACGCACGGCTGTTTCCGGTCGAAACCGATGTAGCCGAGAAGCTCCAGCGTCCGCGCCGTCAGGTCACTGCAAGTCGGATCCAGAATCGCGTTGTGATCCGCGAACGGCATGTCTTCGAGCCAATGTTGCGTGACTTCTTTGTCGAACGCCGCCCAGCCGCCATCCTTGCATTGGAAGCTGAGCTGCCAATCGAGCGCGCGTTTGAACAGCTTCTTCAGCCCCTCGGCGCTGCTCGGTCTAACGAGCCGCAGAGCAGTCAGCACCATCGCGGTGTCGTCCGTATCAGGATAGTAGACGTTGTTGTACTCGAATGCCCAGCCGCTCGCTTCGGGATGCCGGTTGTTGATCGTCCAATCACCGCGCAGGTGCACTTCCTTGTCGACCAGCCACGCCGCTGCTTTCCGCAGGACGGGATCTTCGGCCGGCACGCCTGACTCGGCGAGCGCGATCAGATTGATGGCCGTATCCCAGACCGGGGAAAGGCAAGGTTGAATTCTGAAATCTTCGGGATCGTCCACGAATAACCCTCGGAAATCGCCGAGCGCTTTCTCATAAGCCGGATGAGTTGGCGGATACCCGAGAGCTTTCAGCGCGATGAGGGCATTGAGCATCGCGGGAAAAACAGTGGCGAGACCATCGCTCCCTTCGCCGATTCGCTCCAGCATCCAATGCTCCGCTTCCTCAAGCGCGCGCTGCCGCATCGGGCGCCAGCCAATTTTGGAGATGATCTTAAGCGCGTGATCGCCGCGTAGAAAAAAGTTGCGCCAGGTCAGTAGGCGCGCGTCACGCGCGAGGGTGAAATCCTTGTGCTCGGTCCCGAGCGGATAGAGTTCGTGCAGTTGCTGCAGGCCGGGCAACTCCCGTGTCGGCTTGAAGTGATTGATGATCGCGAGCGGGACGAGCATGGCCCGGCTCCACGACGACATTTTGTAGATGTTGAACGGCATCCACGCGGGGAGCAGCACCATCTCGACCGGAATCGACGGCAGATACTGCCACGGAAACTGGCCCAGCAGCGCGAGGTAAAGCTTGCTGAAAGTATTCATTCGCGGAATGCCGCCCAGCCGGAGAATGTTCGCGCGCGCTTCCTGCATGAACGGCAGGTCCGCGGAATGTCCCGCCAGCTTGAGCGCAAAGTAAGCCTTCACCGAGGCGTTCACTTCACTTAGGCCCTTGAAGTAGATGTTCCAGCCGCCGTCGGGTAACTGGCGCTTCAGAATGTGACGCACGCAACGCTGCTGAAGCGTATCATCCACTTCGCCGAGCCAGTGCATGAAGAGCACGTAGTCCGAGCACAGCGTGCTATCGACGAGCAGCTCGCCACACCAATGCCCGTCGGGCTGCTGTTGGCGGAGAAGATTCCGCTGGGCCCGGGAGATCGCTTCCCGGATGTCGGAAGTTTCAGGCGCATAAGCAGGCGCGTCACCCGGCAGTGCGCTTGGGAGTGGAATAACGTTGGGTGCAGCCACGGATGTTGCCGGTTGACGGGTTGAAAGGATTACTAACGCAGTTGTGAATCGCGCAACGCCAGTTCTGTCAGAGAGCCGTAGGAGATCTGCGTAAAGTGCGCCTGGTCCTTCCGACTCGTTCTCGAACTGCCCTCCGCAAGATAAGTCGCGACCGATACCGCAATGCGATTCATCTGCGAAGTCAGCCCATAAAGCTCAGCACGAGGAAAGCTGCGGGTCGCGCGATAAACCTGGCTATGAAGCTCTCTGGCATCGTTCCAAACGCGCAGCTTCTCGAATGAAGAGACAAACTCACTCATACGGCTTCCGTTCTCCGGTAAACCATTCAACCGCCCACCTTTCAACCCTCACGAGGCCACCGCTTCTCCAACCTCAGCGCGCTTCCCCGTCAGATGGCCATTGCCGGAAGAAACGCCGTTGAACGCGAGCACATCACTCCCACGACCACTCGGCATCGGACGGGCGCCGAAGTTGAACTTGATCGTCTTCCACGTGTCGCCCC
>JACCTI010000202.1 GCA_013812515.1 Chthoniobacterales bacterium | reverse complement strand
AGTTATTCTTTGTGGCTTGGTGTCGTTTGGCTTGGCCGCTCAAGCCTGGGCGCAGTCGGCGACGTTTACAGCGCAGGCTTATCCACTCGTCGGGAACACCCAGATCGCGGCGGACTTCAATGGCGACGGGAAGCCCGACCTCGCCGGCAGCGGACTGCAGGCAGCTTCAGTCATGCTGAACAACGGCAACGGGACTTTCGGGCCGAAGACCGATTACTCGGTCGGCGATTACACTCAGGATGTTGCCGCGGGTGATTTCAACGGCGATGGGAAGATGGACCTCGTGATCACGATCCAGAATCCGCAGGTCGGCCTCGCTCTCCTCCTGGGCACGGGCACCGGCAGCTTCGGCCCGCCGACGTTCTTCCCGAATCCCTCGGGCTTTGACTCGCCACAGGTGCTCGCGAGCGACATCAATAACGACGCGAAGCTCGATGTCGTGATCATGCACGGGATCGATTGCTTTACCGCGCCATGCCGGCCTTCGCGCATCGTCACGGTCATGCTCGGCAACGGCGACGGCACATTTCAGCCGGCACGCGACATCGACGTGAACACTTTCCCGCATGCGATGGCGCTGGGTGACTTCAACCGCGACGGCATCAAAGACCTGGCGGTCGGCGGCGAAAACACGGAGCTCTCGATTCTGCTCGGCACCGGCGGTGGGAATTTCGTGCTCCAGCCCGTGATGCTACTGGTGCCCGGCGGCGACCTCTTCTCCGCGTGCAACGACGTCGACGTAGCTGATTTCAATCGCGATGGAATCCAGGACATCGTCGTGCCGCTCGGCGATGGCGAGGGCAACGCGATCGCGCTCGGCAATGGCGACGGCAGCTTCCGGGCCGGCATACGTAATCAGGAGGACGCCGTATCGGCGCCGACGAGCATTGCGGTAAGGGATTACAACCGCGACGGCTTCCTCGACGTTGCGCGCGGGATGGCCGACGGCACGCGCGGGCTCATGCAGATCATGCATGGCAATGGCGATGGGACTTTCCGGCCGCTCGTCCGTTATCTGGTGCCAGCTCCCCTTTCCAGCCAGGGCGGTGGCTGGATGATTGCAGCCGACTTCAACGGCGACAGCAAGCCCGACATCGCGATGGAGGTGAGGGGAAACAACAGCGCGACTGACGTTCTGTTAAACACGAGCGGCGCAGCCGTGACACCGACTGCGCCCACAGTCTCAGCTCTCACGCTTAATCCGACCTCAGTCACAGGCGGGAGCTCAGCGACCGGCACGGTGACGTTGAGCGCGGCTGCGCAGACATCGATGGCAGTTCAGTTGGCCAGCAACAGCGCGGCCGCATCCGTCCCGGCAAGCGTCACAGTCGCAGCCGGCGCGACGAAGGCGAGCTTCTCGATCACCACGAAGCAGGTAACCTCCGCGACATCGGCGCAAATCACAGCGACTGCGAATGGCACGTCACGCATCGCGACGCTCACGATCAATCCGACAGCTACCGCGGCAGATACCATTTCGATTACGCGCGCTGAATACGACCGGGCGAAAGCCACTCTCCGCGTCGAAGCGACCAGCTCGCGCTCGACCGCCACCATGCAGGTGTTTGTCACGTCAACCGGTCAGCTCATCGGCACATTGGCGAACAACGGCGGCGGCAAGTTCAGCGGGCAGTTCGCCTGGTCAGTCAATCCGCAGAACATCACAATCCGCAGCAGTTTCGGTGGCCAGAAGAGCAGCTCTGTCACGGCAAAATGAGCTGCAATCGGGGAAGAGGATTACGGCAGCGCATTCAAGTCGAGTACCTTTGTACGAACTGGCGAAGTAGCCGCAGGAAACAGACAAGGGGCTCGACGACGAGTCCGTTCTTTGAAAGGGGCGACGCCCGTTGGCCGGACAGGAGAGGGACTGTGTTCCGCGGGGCGTACCGTTTATTCTAGTTCGGAGGTCGTTGTCCCAACCGAATCGGGGGAATCGGCCCACACCATCATGAAGTGCGGATGAGACTTCGCCCAGGCCTGCGCTTGACGCCTGCTTTCGAATAACGATCGATAACGATCACTTTGCGAAAATCGCTGAAATTGCCAGCCGTTTACTGGCAACTGTTTCAGCACGACGGCGACGCAGCTGCTTGTGCGCGAATTTACGTCCAGTTTGTGCGCGCTTTCGCGCAGACACCCAGGAGGCCTGTGTTCCGGCGGGGAAGCCGAAGATCCAGGGCTATGACGGGCCGGTTCGCGAAGTAACGTAGGGAACGGTCAGACAGGCGAGACTCCGAAAGTTTTTCGCAAGCAGGCGCCCGTCTGCCGGCACAGGCCGGAGGCCTGTGTTCCGTGGAGTTTGCCGCTTATTCCGGTTCGGAGGGCGTTGTCTCAGCCGAATCGGGCGAATCGACCCACACCGTCATAAAGTGCGGATGAGACTCCGCCCAGGCCTGCGCTTGACGGCTGCTT
>JACCTI010000196.1 GCA_013812515.1 Chthoniobacterales bacterium | reverse complement strand
ACGAGACGCCGGGCGGTGATCAGACAGGCGGACTGCTGTTGCTTGTCGCCACGACGCTGTCTCGCCTTGCACGAGTTGCGCGGCGAATCGGGTGGCTACACCTCCGCCCAAGGAACATCTATGATGACAGATGCTTCTAGTCGTTAGGCGTGACGGAGGAAATACGCAGGCGCAATGTCACAACAGGCTGCTCTACGGTTTCCGGGATGTTCAAAATTGGTAGATAAAGCTGCGGATCGAGTCCCGTGATTTTGAGCCGGAAAGATTTGTCATGCGGCTCTCGCTTCCCGTCGCCTTCCACGCGGATGGCCCCGAACTCGCGGCCGCCGTCGGCGCGATAGTGCTCTCCAGCCGAGCTGCCCACCACGATTGAGGCAATATCGATTGTGGTAAAAGCACTGACGAAATCGATCCGCAGCGGCGCGGCTCCTGATCGGGCGGGCAGAGAAATGGAAATCTCTTTCCAGCTTTCGTGGCCAATCCGCGCGAAGACGGAGTCCTCTTCGCGGTGCGCTCCGTCATGCGTGTGAAATACCTGGACGATCGTCTGCTGGGCAAACGCGGTCTGGCGGATGCTGCCATCCTGCCATTGCTGCGTGATCTCCTGCTGGAGCCGGGCAGCCTTTCTCCTGTAATACTCGATCAGCAGATCGCCTGACTCGTTAGGCGCGGTGAAGAGCGATTCAAGCATCGGAGGCAATGAGCCTTCGCCTTTCTGCCAAACGCCAAGCCCGGGCCCAATCTGGAACGTGAACGCCCGCCCTCGTTGTATCAGATCGGCCCAGACCTTCCAGACACCGAAACCCCGATTGCGCACGAGCACGTCGTGCATGAGCAGGAAGCCTCCCGCTCGCAGCTTGGGCAGCCATCTCTCCAAATCGTGCCGCACGGCCTCTTCTGTGTGCAGCCCATCGAGGTGCAGGAGGTCGATGGCTCCATCCGCGAACTGGGCCAGCGCGGCATCGAACGCCGAGCGCAACAGCGTCGAAAAGTTGGCGTAATTCTGCCGGTTATATGCACTGACCTGCTCGAATGTCGTCTCGTCGTACCCGCCGGCGTGCAGGTCGCCGCGCCAGTTATCCACCGCGAAGCAGCGCGTCCCAATCCTGTTCTCGACGACTGATTGGCAGAAGCAGAAGTAGCTTTCCCCGCGGTCCGTGCCGAGCTCGACGAGAAGGCGCGGCTTTAGCAGCGCGACGAGGTCGTAAGCGAAATGCAAATTGTCTGTCCACGCGCCGACGCCGTAAACCCGCGGCTGAAAACTGCGCGAGGCCAGACCAGCCAGAACGTCGGTTCCCATACGCGTAAGCCAGGATAGGTCGCGCCCTTAACGATGTCAGCCAGCGATCGGAAAGCGTTCGCCGTGCGTTCGAGTCGCGCCCAACCCAAGCCTCCCAAACCACACCGCATTGCTCTCTCGCCGCAGCGTTAGGGCTCCAATGTTCGCGCCCCGCCCCGCGTTTCACTGACGACACACGCTGGGCAAGACAAAAAGAACAGGTGCAGAGTCTGGAACCGGTGAGCCCGAGTGAACTCGAAATTTCGCACCTGCGGCGTGCGGCGTCGAGCACAGCGTGCTGGGTGTTGCTCATGTTCGCCGCATCCCGCCTCATGCTGCTCGCGCTGATCGTATTTTCGCGTCAAATCATCGAGCATGGACCGTTCGTCGCAATTTCGCGGCAGAACGAGCACGGCGGTACCCTCCTCGACATCCTGACGCAATGGGACGGCGTCTGGTATCGGCTGATTGCGCAACATGGCTATGCGCCGCCAACGCCGGAACTAGCTCCGGCCTTTTTCCCTGTTTACCCGATGCTGGTTCACGCAGCCGCGTTCATCGTGCGCGATTTTCAAGTGGCAAGTGTGCTGGTCTCCAATAGCTGCTTGATCGCCTCGGCGTTGCTCTTGGTTCGTCTCTTGCGCCTCGACTATGACGAACTGATCTGTCGCCGCGCCATCACATTCCTGATGTTTAATCCGGTCAGTTTCTTTCTTTCGGCCGCTTATAGCGAATCGGCCTTCTTGTTGCTATCAATTGGCGCCTTGCTCGCCGCTCGCCAGGAAAAGTGACTCGTCGCTGCTCTCGCCGGCATGTGTTTATCTGCGACGCGGGCGCCTGGTTTACTAATCGGTGCGCCTTTGTTTGCGGAGTATGTGGTTCAGTGGCAAAAACGCGGCGAGAATGCTCGTCAATTCTTTCGTCACCACTTGCTCTTTCTGCCTTTGGTGCCAGTCGGCCTGGCGGCCTACACGGTCTTCTTGTATGTGCAGGGCGGCGATCCATTCATCGCGATGCACGCACAGGCCGGCGGCTGGAAAAGGGCCCTCACTCCGCCCTGGCAAACATTCCTTTGGCCAAGCAATTTCTCCCCGTCCCACATTCCGCTCTACCAGGCGATTGTCGGCGCCGCCATCGCACTGCTGGGAGCGGGTTTATTGTTGCGATTGCGGCCGACGTATTTGGTTTATGCGGTCGTGTCGATTCTATTCTACCTGGCGTGGGGCAGCCTGGAAGGATTGCCACGCTATGTCAGCATTCTTTTTCCCCTCCAACTCGTCCTCGCGTTGCTCTCAACGCGATGGAAATGGAGCTACGAGCCGCTGCTTGCTTTTTCCATCGCATTACTCGCGCTCTGCACCGTTCTTTTCGCGAACGCTTACCAAATGACCTGAAGAGCGCGCTAGGCCAGCGGAAATAATACTCACCCACAGCATGGCGATTGGCTGCCCTTGATGTTCCAAAAACTCCGGAGCCTTCGTGGCTTTCAACCAAGATTTTATACGGGCGGTCCAACCCGTTCTCATTTGCCGTTGCTATATGACCTCGTGGCCTGCAAGAAACCGAAGGTCGTTGTAACGCTGGGTTTCGGTGACGGGCAGGCGTTCTTCACCTTTTGCCAGGCCGTACTCGAACAGAACCTGGAAAGCCAATGTGTGGCAGTGCGCCGGAATCGGGCCGGCGAGGAGCCGAATGATGATGTCGCCTGGGTGCGGGGCAATGAGTACGGGCACGAATTTTACGGCCATCTGACCCGCTTCTTGCACGCGCCTCCCGGGCTTGTTGCGACGGAATTTCCAAAAGCGAGTGTGGATTTCCTGTTCCTGGATGATTCCGATTCGGGAACGGAGATCGGCGCTGACTTGCGGATTTGGCAGTCAAAGCTCGCCCCAAATGGGTTGCTGCTCGTTCACGGCACCACTCTGGAGCGGAACGATAACCCCAAAGTAGCGTGGCTGGAATGGACAGCGTCTCGTCGGGCCGTGGAAGTGTCGGAGGGAATAGGTCTTGGGATCGCCTTGCAACCGGAAGCGAGCGAACCCGGGGAGTTTCTCCTTACGCGATTATTCGCCGGAAAGGAAAGCCTTGCCGAAGTAGTCGAGATTTACCGTTTGGCGGTGGCGCGTATAGAAGCGCAAGCCAATGCCGACGAAGCGCTCCGCAAGCAAGCGGCGCTCGAAACTCGGCAGATATGGTTGCAGTTCCTCCTGGATGATCGCTGGACCGCGCAGGACGTGATGGATGATCAGGCGCGGCATATCAGCGAACAAGCCCAGTTGCTCGAGGAGCGGGGCGGGCAGCTCATGAATCAGCAGGCAGCTCTCACGGAGCAACTGCAAAGATTTGAAGCTCTGCGACGCGACCGCGCCAAGGCGCAGCTCATCATGGATGCGCAGCAGGAACAGGTGCGGCATTGGCTTGGCGTTTCCGAGCGACTCAAAGCGGAAAAGACAGAGCTGAAGACAGAGCTCAAAAGCATGAAACAGCTGGTGCAGTTCGCAAAAGCTGCATGCCGCAGAGGCGGCAAGTGCTTTCAGGCATCCTCCGAACCGAAGACAAGAAAGCCGCTTCCCGCAAAGATCCTGCGCGAACTCCAGCGCATTCCGCGACAGCTCGGCCTCTTGTCGCCACTCGCGCCGCCATCGAAGAAAGGGAAGCCCGCGCCGACGAAAGTGACGCCACCGGTGGATCGCTACGCGGCCTGGATCGCGGAACACGAACCCGACGCAGCGGCGCTAGAAGCGCAGCGGTGCTCCGCACGCGAGATGAAGGGGCGGCCGAAGTTCAGCCTGCTCGTACCCGTGCACGACACGCTAGGGCGCTTCTTGGATGAGATGCTCGAATCCATTGTCGGACAGACATATGACAACTGGGAACTGTGCGCGGTTGATGCCGGATCGACTAAGCCGGAGACGCGCGAGAGACTCGCGGACTGGGAAGCGCGTGAGCCGAAGCTCCGCCTCCTTCGATTAAGCGGAAATCTCGGGATCGCGGAAAACACGAATCGCGCGCTTGCTGCCGCGAGCGGTGAGTTTATCGCATGCATTGATCACGATGACGTGCTCGCGCCTTTCGCGTTGTATGAACTTGCGCGCGCATTCACTGACGCTCCGGGCGCTGAGATTTTCTACAGCGACGAGGACCGTCTCGGCCTGGACGGCAAGCGGCATTCGCCTTTTTTCAAGCCCGAATGGAGTCCTTCGCTTCTCACATCCTTCATGTACATCGGGCATCTCACAGCCTATCGACGCTCGCTCGTCGCGGAGCTTGGCGGCTTTCGAAAAGAATTCGATTTTTCGCAGGATTACGATCTCGCGCTGCGGGCGACGGAACGCAGTCGGGGCATTCACCACATTCCGCACGTTCTCTACCATTGGCGGGAGCATCCCGCATCGGGTTCGATGGGTGGCAAACCGGAGGCACGAAAGTCGAACCTCGC